>JBQTKC010000379.1:0-4194 GCA_052386575.1 Beijerinckiaceae bacterium | reverse complement strand
ACGAGGCAAAATGAGCGGCTGACGGCAACGAAATCTTGTTCGCGATCAGTGCCATAGCCGTCGCGAGCCCCCGCGCGCGGCAACCAAACGCCGATCATGCAAAGCCCGGAAATTATGCAAGGCTCTCGTCAAGGTCGATTTCAATGGCGCGGCTGGAAGCGCCAATTCAAGCGCGGTGCCCGACAACCCCGGCGCTGGTTTCAGCTTTCTCACATTAGAGCATGTCCTTAAAAAAACCGCTCGGCTTTTTCGATATTCAAACATTGGATATGCCCGATGTCTCATGTGGACATGCTCCAACTTCTTGAATTTAAGGGATTCCTTTTTCGATCATGTGATTCCACGTATAGGGCAAGCGCTCTAGCGCAAAGCCAACAACGGCTCGATTTGTCCTCAAACGCAAGTTGCGGGTAAGCTGTGGCGCGTCGAAATCCAAAATGCGCCGCTGCGTTCGCCTTGCTCCGAGCCAGGTCGAGCATGTCTTGTCGATCAAAACAACGATGTGCTAGCGGTCGCCGGCCGCGCCTTCGGCATCGCTCCCGCGCGACGCGACCGGCATGACCAATTTCGGCTCCAACATGCGGCGCTTCGATTGCCCCAAACGAATGGCGGCCTCGGCCGGGTGCACCGGCGCGCTACGTCGCTCCACGTGAGCCAGTTGAATAATTCGCTTTCCAGCTGCGCGAGGGGCGGCTTCAAGGGCCTCCAGGCAAGGCCGGCGCCCTTTGGACCGGTTCCGCGAGGACCCATCGCCAATCGTTCCGCCGCAAGCGAATTAATTAGCGGAACACGCCGGAAAACAACCCGTGTGACGGCAAGTCGGCATTTGACATTGTTAAGTGGGGTGCAATAATATCATCCGTCTTCAACCCAGGTCCTGACGTCATGCGCGATGGGGTATCTTGGTCATAATAAATAAGACTTTGTATACTGTCCAACAAAAGACAGGTTCGCAAAACAATGCGCAGCATGGAATTACTGTCAACGGCTTCCTCTTGATAAATCAAAGCACGTTATATGACAATTCACTCCTTGTTGTTCTAACGTGTGCGATAGTTTTTGATAAGAAGGCTAGAGATACGTGGCTGTAGTGACTAGCAGATTGTTTATTCTTGGCGCCCCACGTTCCGGGACGTCGACAATTCAATTTATAATGAGACAGTATTTTGGTTTTGACGGCAATACTGAGGGGCATGTTACAAATCTATTATATAAATTGATTAGCGCTGCGCAGCATCATTTTAGAGATTTTTCTGGTAATACTGTAATTGGCGAAACGAATACTATCACCCGCGTAGGGCTGCGGCGTTTAGAAGCCGCGACCGCCGCCGCGATGCTGAGCTTGATCAGGCCGGCGCCGGGCAAACGCTGGTGCGACAAGACTCCCGGCTTTGAGGCGATCCTCGCCGCGCCTTACATACAGAATGCCGACCCACAGACGAAATTCATCCATATCGTACGCGACGGCGCCCAAAATGTTGAATCGCGCGCCCGGAAATTCGCGACTGTTCCCTTCGAATTACTTTGTAAGCAATGGACCGAGGACGTGTTGGCTTGGGCAAATGTTAGGGAATTGCTTACTCCGGAGTCCTTCTTGGAATTGCGCATCGGGGATCTCGAAAGACCCGATCTGCTCTTTCAAAGAATCGAAGATTTCATCGGCGTAAAACCAACCCAGGGAGCCCCCGCCGTCTTGCCGCGCATCGAGGAGACAGCCGACAATAGCGGTCAAGTATTCTGGACGGATGAAAGGTATAAATTGTTTTATGATCTCTGCGCCGAAGCAATGGAAATGTATGACTTTCCAATCGGGACGCCAACGACTCCTTCGAAAGCCGTCATCTTCCTACCTCCGCCATTCTCGCGCCGGAACGTTGAATGCCACGCGGCGCAAGAACAATTCATTGGCGTGAAAACGTTATTGGATGGAGTTTGGATTTATCTTCATCCAGGCAAGCCTAGCGACACTGATACTTGTATTTGTTATAAGAATGTAACTATAGTTGGACACTATACATTCATGGCACGCCTAAAACTGGAGGGTACTACCTCTAAGGCAGTAAAATTTATTCTAGAAATACGACGTAGCGATTCAGAAAATGTAATTCATAGTTATAGTAAAGATATAAATGCCGGAGAAACAATCGATTGGCAGACGAATATCCTAGAATTAGATGGAATATTCGATGTATATATTCGTTCTCGCATGGTTTATCCTGATTGTTTGAATTGGTGTAGTTGGGCGTTTATACAAAGGCCAAGGTTTGTGTCTTGAGATCTGCTTCCGGCCTTGGACTGACGCCGCCGGTGCGAAGGCATGTCCAATCCCCTAGAATCGCCGCTGCCTTGATTTGGCGTCGCATCGGCGACGGCGCGCGCCTGGAAGGGAGAAGCCCAGACGGCAGCAAACGTGCTTCGTCGCGTTGCCTGATGGAAGTCCCCGCGATCCGGAAAATGAGCTGGCGGGTAAGGCCGCGGACAAATGGCAAGGCGCCGCCCGCCGCCCCGGCGCGCCGCGCCAACGACTAAAACAAAGCCCGCTTTTTGCAAAAAAACCTCGCGCAAGTATTCTATCCGAGCATGCGGCTACTGATGAGCTGGTTAATAAATGCCAATTCAAAAATCCCCTCCGATTCGATCCGTTTGGAAAATGCGCTAAAACCCTTCGAGGCATGAGGCAGGGGCGGCGGAATGGAGGAAACCGTGGAGCTTGTCTTGCGATGAGCCGCGCCAAAATCATGTTGATCCGGCATGCAGAGCGGCCAAGCGCCGGCAAATCAATTCGCGGCGTGACGGAGGCAGGCGAAAAGAACAAGGAAGAGCTCACGGTGCGCGGCTGGCAGCGCGCGGGCGCGCTCGCGCGCTTTTTCGCGCCGCGCGACAACCGCTTTGTCCACCCCGCCCTTGCCCGGCCTAAAATTTTGTTTGCGTGCAAGGCCGGGCCGCCGGCTCCAAGTCTGCGGCCGCAACATAGCTTGTCGCCGCTCGCCAGCCTGATCGGCGCCGAACTGAATTGCGATTACTATGAGGGCCAGGAAAACGAACTTGTCCGGCACGCGATCGCCGCGCAAGACACGGTGCTGATCGCATGGAAACACAATAACATGCACGTCATCGCCAACACCATTTTAGGAAACAAGACAAGCGCGCCGCAATATTGGCCGCTCGGCCGGTTCGATCTCGTTTGGGTGTTTGACAGGCAAGCCGGCACATGGACCTTCACGCAGGTGCCTCAGCTTCTCCTTGCGGGCGACCGGCCGGACGTGATCGATTAGGCGATGGTTTTTCGGCGAACCCGGCTTGCGGCTATGGTAAAGCATCACGGCCGGAGCATCCTTCAATGCCGCCAAGCAAGACCGCAAAACACCGCTTCGAACGCATCGCTTTCTTGTCGTCCGGCACGCCGGAAGCAAATGCGGCGCAGGCCGGCCTCGCCGCGCGCTTTGGAACGATCGATCCGGAGACAGCCGATGTCGTCGTGGCACTTGGCGGCGATGGGCTCATGCTGCAGACGCTGCACCGCTTCATGGGAAAAAACAAGCCGATTTACGGCATGAAGCATGGCTCGGTCGGCTTTCTCATGAATGAATTCCATGGCCCGAACCTCGAACAGCGTCTCGATCAGGCGGAAGCATCGATCGTGTATCCATTGCTGATGGAGGCGACCGGCACCGAGGGGAAAACGATTAAGGCGCGAGCGATCAATGAGGTCTCCATCCTGCGCCAGGCTTATCAAGCGGCAAAGATGCGGATTTCGATTGACGGCAAGGAAAGACTAGGCGAACTCGTTGCCGATGGGCTGATCGTCGCGACGCCTGTCGGTTCGACCGCCTATAATTTCTCGGCGTATGGGCCGATCCTGCCGCTCGACGCGACGCTGATGCCGTTGACGCCGATCGCCGCGTTCCGGCCGCGCCGTTGGCCGGGTGCTCTTTTACCCGACACGGCGCATGTGACAATCGATATTTTGGAGGCGGACAAACGTCCCGTCGCCGCCGTCGCCGATCATTTCGAGGTGAAAAACGTCGTGAAGGTAACGGTCGCGATGGATCACGCGACTGGCCTCGTTCTTCTTCACGATCCAGGTCATTCGCTCGACGAACGGAACATGCGCGAACAGTTTGGAAATTATAGCGAAGACAGGCGGCATTCTCATTCATGGGCGGCATATCGTATGCCGAGGGAACGGCGGTT
>JBQTKC010000378.1:0-2404 GCA_052386575.1 Beijerinckiaceae bacterium | reverse complement strand
GGGCAAGTTTGCCCTGATCGTCAAGGTTAAGCGCGTGGCGGCGGTCCCCAAGTCCGCTGGATTCCAGATGATTGTATTCAGGTGATTCGTGTCGAAATGCGTCTTGCGCTCTTTCCATTCTTCTTCGCGGCAAGTGTATATGACAGGGCGGCCTAAACCTTCGGCGAATCCCGACTCCCAATAGGCGCCCTGGTTACCGTGGGTGAGGTCGGCTATCACGAAACGCGCTGTCCGTAATCGCACCCGAAGCTGGTCGTCGATCAAACCGGCAGGCTGGCCATCGGTCAGCACTCGGAGCTCAAAGCCCGTCAGAGCGACCGCCCGTTTGAAATATCCGACGAGGAGATCCAATTCGCTGTCGAATTTCATCGCCATGAACGCCGTGCGGCTTTCGACTTGGGCGTGCTTGAGAGCTTCATATCGTTGCCAGCCCGCCATATTGAGCCGGAGTTCCAACGGTTTCATCGGTTCCATCGGATCAACGAAACCAGAGCTATACCGTTCTACAAGGCATTTCACTGCGTCTTGGTCTAATAACCATTTCAACGTGCTACTGGGATCATTCGGTGTAATCGCAGCGCCGATCCAAGCAGACACTTCTGGAACCGGAACTTTAACGTATTCTGCCGGGGGCAGCTTACGATCACCGATCCAGAGAATCAGGTTATCGGCCTGTTCCGCTGGATTTGGGAGAGGTTCGTCTAGCTGGAATTCTGGCAGCTCATCTTCGACAATCTCGACCGGGTTACCGTCCGGCCGTTGCCTGCGGCACAGCTGATGGCTCAGGATGGCGCGTCTGGGGGCCGTCAGGTAGCTGTTGCCGAACCCGTTCGCTAAGGTGCCCCAAAGCATGAATTTACCGCAACGGGCACAATTATAGGACGAATTCGGAAAAGAACCGTCCTTCGGGAGTATAGAGCAGCCAGCCTCCTCGCAGACCGGACAATTTGTCGTTTGAGTCATGTGGTCTCTCACTGGATCGCGAGCGGATGTCGAGGGTGCTGGTGAGGGACAAGACCAAGCGGCGGCGGTCCGGGCATCCCGTGTGACAACCCCGATTCCGTCAGCAAACCTTACATCTTTGGTAGCCTTCGGCAACGAGGCGGGCCGTCGAGCCGCCGCCGCCGCCCGCGACCGGCGCGAATCAAGGCGCGGGAAACAGCGCGTCCGTTTTGCCGGCCAGCCGGTAGGCCAAGAGCCCGGCCCATTCCCGGACGCTGTAATCGAGCATAATAACTTTGTCGATCATGGAGGCGGGCAACAAAAAATCCCGTGCATCGCCATAGGTGCGGTACGCGACGGGGTACGCAATCACATCGAATCCGAGGTGCCGGAATATCCCGGCGGAACGCGGCATGTGCCAGGCCGAGGTCACAAGCAACCATGTCTCTCCCGGCTTCGGCTTGACGAGATCGCGCGTGAACAAGGCGTTTTCCCATGTATTGCGGGACTTATTCTCGAAAGTCATGCGCTCTTCCGGCACGCCCAGCGAAAGCCAGAGTTTTCGCACGCCGATCGCCTCGGCTCGCTCTTGGATGAGCAAACCCGCCGATCCGCCAGTGAAGATGAGCCGCGCGGATGGGTACCGCCGCGCCAACTCAAACCCCGCGGTCATCCGGGCGGCGTCCGCGGTGAAGTATACCTGCCCGCGCGCTTCCGATTTTTCCGTGTCCAAGGCGCCGCCAAGGACGATGATCCCCGCCGGCGCGGGCATTCCGGCGGGCGGTTGCGGAAATCGCTCCTCCAAGGGCCGCAAAAGCAGGGCTCCAAGCGGCGTGAGCAAGAAGGCGGCGAGCGCGACAATCGCACCGGCCATGAGCACCCGCCCCGCCCGCGCGAAGCGGGTGAATCCAAGAAGGAGCCCCAAAACGCCGGCGAGAATGGCAAGCGACACCGGCTCTGCAACGAACCAGAAGATTTTTGAGGCGACGAAAAACATGCAATGTCCGGAAAGGAAGGCAAAAGCGAGTGGCAAACGGTAAAGACGGACGAACCTAAACGCCGCCAATTTGGGATATGCAAGGCCTCGGCGGCGACAAAATTTCGCGCGTTTTCAGTTGCACCACTTCCGGCAGGAAGCAGCTCGCGATTCTTTAACAACGTAACCTGCGGTTCCTTCGCCAAGGACATGGCGATGTGGATGGGCTGGCTTTACCGATTGTCAGCCGCCAGTTGCGGTCCCCCCTGCATTTTGGCCTACTCCAAGCCGGCCGCTCACCTTCTGGATTTGCAAGGCCTTGAGGCCCGCCGCGAGAGCCTTAATTTCCGTCTGCTGCCGCGCGATGGCTGCTTCCAGCTCTTGCACCTTGCGGTGCTCCTTGAGGAACTCGTTCAGCAGCATCGCGTTCACCGCCTCGTAGCGCACGGTGCTGACCTTGCCTTGGCCGTCGCGGGCCACCAGATC
>JBQTKC010000377.1:0-4604 GCA_052386575.1 Beijerinckiaceae bacterium | reverse complement strand
CCCTTCATATCGAAGGCTCACATCAAAAAAACCAAGCCGCCCCATCGCGAAAACCCCGCTCTTACCGCCCGCAAACCTTGCATCCGATTCGCGCGGCACCAGGAAGCACAATTTTTCGAGGTGCCCTTCTGGATACCGAAGTCCTCGCGGCAAATTCGCCCGCGCGCAGCCTAATGCGCAGTACTAGCTTAAGCAAGCTCGGGCACTCATGCGCGAGTCGACGTAGGCGCACACGCGGGCGCGTTCGAGTGGCGAAAGATGCAAGCCCAGTTTCGACCTCCGCCACAAAATGTCCTCGGCGGAGAGCGCGAATTCCTGGCCGATGAGGTAATCGATCTCGGCTTGAAAGAGCCCCGCGCCAAAATCGACACCGAGATCCTCAGCGCTACGCGCTTCGTCGAGAATCACCGCCGCTCGCGCACCGTACGCGCGAACCAACCGGCTCGCAGTATCGGCGTCGAGCCAAGGATATTTGTCGCGCAGCGCGCGCAAAAATCGGTCGATATCGCCCCCTTCCATGTCGCCGCCGGGGAGCGGCACCGTCGCGGTCCATGGTTTTCCGTTGGGCGGCTTCAGATACGGCGCAAGCCGGTAAATTACATCTTCCGCCAAGCGCCGGTAGGTGGTGATCTTACCGCCGAAAACCGAAAGCAGCGGCGCGCCGCCCTCCGGCGCGTCGAGATCGAGCAGGTAATCGCGGCTAGCGGCGGACACATTTTTCGCGCCGTCGTCATGGAGCGGCCGCACGCCAGTGAAACTCCACTCCACGTCTGCCGGGCTTAGGGGTTTGCGGAAATAGCGCGTCACCGCGGCGCAGAGATAGCTGATTTCCTCCTCGCTTATCCGTGCCGTCGAGAGATCTCCCTCAAACGGGATATCGGTCGTGCCAATGAGCGAAAAATTCGATTCATAAGGCATCACGAAAACGATTCGGCGATCCACATTTTGCAGCACGTAGCATTGCGCTCCCTCGTAAATGCGCGGCACGACGATGTGGCTGCCCTTGACGAGCCGGAGTTTTTTGCCGGCATCGCGGCCGATGACGCCGCTCAGCACCTCGGCGGCCCAAGGTCCCGCCGCACTGATGAGCGCGCGTGCCGTTACGATCTCTGTCGCCGCCGCGCGCATATCGAGCAACGTTGCCCGCCACATGCCGTTTTCTCGCTTCGCCGCAACGCAGCGCGTTCTGGTGCGGATAGAAGCGCCGCGTTCGCGCGCGTCGACGGCGTTCAGCACAACAAGTCTTGCATCGTCGACGCGACAGTCCGAATAGGCAAAGCCTGTCGTCAGATGGTCTTTTAGCGGGGCGCCCTCCTTCGCCGTACGGAGATCGAGACGGCGCGAGCGGCCCAAACGGTTGCGCAGGCTAAGCCAATCATAGAGAAAGAGGCCTGACTCGATAAAGAAAGCGGGCCGCAACCCTTTGTCGTGCGGCAGGATAAAACGCGCCGGCCACACAATGTGCGGCGCGATGCCCAGCAGCACCTCCCGCTCTCTCAGTGCCTCCCGCACGAAGCGGAATTGGTAATATTCGAGATAACGCAGCCCACCGTGAATGAGTTTGCTCGATGCCGACGACGTCGCGCAGGCCAAATCGCCCTGCTCGCAGAGCATGACTTTAAGGCCGCGCCCGGCGGCGTCCCGCGCGATCCCGGCGCCATTGACGCCGCCGCCAATGACAAGGAGATCTACGTCCGTTTCCGTTGTCATTGCAGCTCCAGGAGCGACCGCTCATTTCAACGGCAGCCTGGCGGGCCAATTGCGGATCCCCGGCATAGACTCTCATCTGAGCGTGGGCAACCGGCACAAACTAACTGGCTGAATTACCGATCGAGCTCTTCGAGCATTTTTTGTGAAACCTCTTCAATAGTAAGGAAGTCAGTGAGTAGCTGGGTATGGAATTCAATATGAGGAGCGCTTTCTCCGAAGGAATGCGTCACCCACGGCACGAACATGCACAACGCGTCCCGCTCGGCT
This sequence comes from Beijerinckiaceae bacterium, assembly GCA_052386575.1. Taxonomy (GTDB): domain Bacteria; phylum Pseudomonadota; class Alphaproteobacteria; order Rhizobiales; family Beijerinckiaceae; genus Methylocapsa. Next base: position 2,627 of record JBQTKC010000377.1, on the reverse strand, counting down.
TTCAATCGGTCACACTCCGCAATATCCCCCCGCTTTCCAGCCTCTGTGATGCGATCGTCAAGCTGGCGGTAATCCGCTTTCTTGTCCTTGGGGAAAATGTAAGGCGGGATGTAGGGTGGGATTCTATGAGCCAAAGCGTTGCGGAAATCCTCCAGGTGGTCAAGCCATTTGTCTTTTCCCTTTAGGTATTTCTGAAACTCAGTTGAGAGGGAGCTACGGACAAGCTTATACTTCTTACCGAGCCCGACCTTACGCTTGTCAATCTGCGACCCATCCTTATTTCGCACCGATTTTTCCTGCACCCATATCCAAGCAAGGTTGTCGAGGATGCCAAAGGCATTGAATACAAATGCTTGAATGTTGATCATGCCATCGTAGATTTCTTCACTTGAATGTAAATCGGTACGATCGGGCGGCAATATCCTAAATACGTTATCAATGCACCGAGCGAGCGTTTTAAGGCGCCGCGAAAAGCCATGCTCCGCAAATTCTCGCGCTCGCGAATCTTTGTAGCCGCGGTTTAGGTAACTCTCTACGAGCAGTTCGCATTTGGAAGCAACCTCCGTATGTGTTTTATTCAGTTTTTCGAGATTCTGATCGCTGAAATACATCTCACCAACCAAGCCGGATGATCCGGCATGGATCGCCCGCCGCCGCGGGCGGCGCGTGGGGCTCGCGAACAATGAGGCATTGCGATTGCGCGAGAATCCGCAGTAGCGAGGAGTCCTGGATTTCGAAAGGGGTTGCCACTGGAAGTCCTGAGTCGCTGGGGCATAACTCCGCGCGGAGATAATCCTTGCGGATGTCGTTGGCGCGGAGTGCCTTGCCGAGGATCGCCGGCTCGCTTTCATCGCGGCCCGCGTCCGGATCGCCGCAAAGCGCACGCACCAGGGGCACCAGAAAAACCATTCCCGCGACGAACGCGGCGACTGGATTTCCCGGCAGGCCAAGGAAAATCAATGGCCCGAGGCGGCCATGGATCATTGGTTTTCCCGGCCGCATCGCGACCTTCCAAAAACTCAGTTCCATGCCCTGCCGGGCAAGCGCCGGTTTGACAAGATCGTGATCGCCAACCGACGCGCCGCCGAGCGTGACCAGAACATCGGCGCAAGAGGCACGTGCGGCGCCGATGGCTTGCTCGAGCGCCGCCAAGTCGTCCCTGGCGATGCCGAGGTCCTGCGCCTCACCGCCAGCGGCCTCGACGAGCGCCGCAATCGCGAAAGAATTCGAGGCAATGATTTGATCGGCACCAATGGCTGCGCCGGGCTGCACCAATTCGTCGCCGGTTGCGAGAATTCCCACGCGCGGCTTGCGCGTGACCACGACCTCGGAAAAATTCATCGCGGCGGCGAGCGCGATGTTTGACGCGGAAAACCTTGTTCCAGCGGCCAGCAAAACTTCGCCTTCGGCAAAGTCGATGCCCTTGGCGCGAATGTGGCGGCCGCCCGGCACCGTTTCCAGAGGCTCGACGAACCTCCCGTCCGCACGGGCATTCTCCTGAATCAAAATCGTATCGCAGCCATCCGGCACCGGCGCGCCAGTAAAAATCCGCACGGTTTCCTTGGGCCCAAGTGAGCCCGGAAACCCATGCCCGGCGGTGCTTTCGCCAATCTGTTTCAACTTGACCGGCAGTTGCGCGAGGTCTTCGGCGCGCGCAGCGTATCCGTCCATTGCAGACACCGCCGTTGGAGGCTGGGTCCGCTTGGCGGCGAGATCCCTTGAAAGAGTTCGCCCTAACGCGCGCTCCAAGGCGACGGCCTCGGCCGGGCGATTGTTTGAAACTTTCGCCAGAATGCGGGCGCGAGCCTGCGCCACGGAAAGCAGACCGCCGCCACTCATCCGGGCAAACCTTCCTCGCGCGAAAAATCGCCGGACTTCCCGCCGCTTTTGCGCAGAAGCGCGATCCCCTCGATCCGCATCGAGCGGTCGGCTGCTTTCAACATGTCGTAGATCGTGAGGCAGGCGATGGAAACGGCGGTCAAGGCTTCCATTTCGACCCCGGTCTGGCCCAACACCTTGGCGGCCGCGCGGACCCTTATGGCAGGTAAGGCGGGATCCGGTTCAAGATCGATAGAGACCTGGGTCAAGGGCAGCGGATGGCAGAGCGGGATCAGATCGTGCGTTTTCTTCGCCGCCATGATCGCGGCGATCCGGGCAGTGCCAAAGACATCGCCTTTCTTGGCATTGCCCGACAAGGCAAGTTCCAACGTCGCCTTGCGCATCACGATCCTGCCTTCCGCGATGGCAACGCGTTCGGTCGCGGCCTTGCCCGAAACATCGACCATATGGGCCTGCCCAGCGGCGGAAAGGTGCGTGAGGTTAGGCATCGCGGTTTAACTTGAATTTCCCCTCAATCCAATCAATGCAACGCACTCCATCTTGGAAGAATGTTGAAAGCCCAATCAGAAATGTGCCGGGAAACCCGGTTTCCGTGCGGCCGGTGATGCGGCTCGCCGCGGGGTCGATCGCAAACATCGGATTCGCCCCGGCATAATCATACGTGGGGACCTCGAAGAATTTAAGCTTTTGATGCGGCGGAGGTGAAAGAAGGCCTGTTTGGGGAGCCGCGGCGTCGTGTTGCACCGCGAAGTTCGCCGCCTCCCCGCCGCGGCGCCCCCGTCCGGAGC
>JBQTKC010000376.1:0-4734 GCA_052386575.1 Beijerinckiaceae bacterium | reverse complement strand
TCCCATGGGCGTCTTCCAGGACAAGACCAGCATGGACCGCATCCTCTTCGCCGTCTTCATCCACGAAAACCGCTCACAAGGCATAAGCTCCCCTTTCCTGCTGACACAAACCTTTTGACGTCACCCGATGCCCGTTTTGAGATTTCCCTTTCCCTCCAGCCATCCGCAATTTCTTCCGCCCGCTCAACTGCGCCTCTAGGCTCTCTTGATGTTCCCGGACGACCTGGAAAAGCAACGCGAGTATTTCGATACCGTGGCGCTATCGTTGGGCGACACGCAAGACCCGCGCATTGTGAGACTTCTTCCGTCCGTAAAAAAGCGGATCCTGGACCCGGCACGGAGGCCACTCGGTGGGATAGGGCCGGAAATTCATCCGATGTGGGTGAGCGCCATGATCTTGCATGGCGTCGTTTTTGCGAATGGTCACGACGTCCCGATTGGCGTTCTTCGGATCCGTGAATTGCTCTCAAAGAAGCTCGTCGCGAATAAGATTAGAGCGGACGAAAAAACCTTGCAGCGCATTTGGAATAAGCGGCGCGACGTGGCGCACATTGATGCGGCCTATTATTTTTGCCGGGACCACCTGAAGTTCGGCGGGCCAGCTTTTCTCGGCGAAACGGTAGAGCAATTCCAGCTCATGCTCACTCTCGCCCATGCGCTAGGCGAGGCTGGTTGCTCTATAGTCCCGAAAGGTGCACGTGATCCGCTGCTTTCGAAAGCTACCATATGGCAGATCCCCCATGAGATGCACTGTCGTTGGGAACTATATTCCGCGCCGGAAGTGCATGCTGCAAGCCGCGCGGCGGCGGACTTACTGCGCGGCCAAGCGAAGCGCCGCCGAAGGGGGTCCCTACCCTCGAAAAATCGAAGGGTTTCCGGCCGAGACCCCATTGCAATGAAAATTTTCCGATGAGCTTTTTTGGCTTCTCAATGACAGTGCTTCAAGGCCGGTCGGTGGCGGATAGGAATAAAGGCCCGCCCAAACTATGGACAAATGACTTGTCTTCTGTTTCCGCGCCGTCGTCTGCTCAAATGCGTGTGCATCCACTCAATCAGAGGATGCATATGCGAAACGAGGTTCTTTTCGAAAACCGGCTTGCCATTGGAATTGACGAAGCCGTCACGATAAGCGGCTTGGGCCGCTCAAACCTCTACCAGCTCATCAATGCCGGAGCGATTGAAACAGCCAAGATAGGCAAGCGGCGGCTGGTTCTTGTCGCGAGCCTGAAAGAGCTCATCGAGAATGCGAGGGCCGCGAAATGATGCCCTCTCGAAAAGAAAGCCCGGCACCGCGCGGCAACGCGGGCCGGGAACCTAATCGGAATTACTTACGCCGTTATTCTAGCCAAGCCAGCCGGGCCGTCACGATCGACTTTGATGCGGTGAACAGTGCAACCATCGCGGCATTGCCCGCCATTCTGGCCCGTCTCGCTCAGGGCGGCCGCATCATGGGCAGGGTGTACAACGCCCTAAACCCGCGGCGCGCCGATAGGTGGCAAGGTTCTTTCAAGTGCGCATCTTCGGCGCTGGCGCTGGGCGGTGGGCGGACTTCGCCACAGGGGACAAAGGCGGCGATCCGGTCTCGCTTGCCGCCTATCGAAAATTGCTCACAGTCCGAAGCTGCGAGGCGGCTAGCCCGCATGCTTGGCGTGAGGTGCGGCCATGAATGAGCGTCCGCATCTCGACAGATTCGCACCGCTTACGAAAGCCGAACTTGGGGCGATTCCTGCTTTCGAGGAGACGGCAAAAAAAAAGACGAGGGCCGGTGCATTATGCCGGTTTCAGCCGATGTTTCACTTGAACCGCCGGACGCGCATCCGAAGCTAGGTAAGCCTTCCGCCCGCTGGACTTACCGCAATTCGGATGGTGAGACGCTGTTCCATGTGATGCGCTTCGATCCGCTGGGCGAGTGCAAGCAATTCTTCCCGCTCTCTCTTTGGCGTGAGCCGGCAGGCGCGATGCGCTGGCACTGGAAGGGAGTTCCCCAGCCGCGCCCTCTTTATGGCCTCGACACGCTCGCAACCATGCCCGGCGCGCCGGCCGTGGTTTGCGAAGGCGAAAAGGCTTGCGATGCGGCGGCGCGGATATTCCCCGGACGCGCGCGCGTCACGTCGCCGGGCGGCGCGCAAGCGGCAGCGAAGGCCGACTGGAATCCTCTCGCCGGACGGCGCGTGCTGATATGGCCTGACGCGGACGATCCCGCAACAAAGTATGCCAATGCCGTGGCATGCATCCTCCACGGCCTCGGCTGCAAGGTCTCGGTGCCGCGTTGGCAAGCCTAGCCCCGGATGGCGGCAAGCGTGAGCCGGAGAAGGGCTGGAATACGGCGGACGCGGCGGCGGATTGGGATGAATTCGATGCGCTACGCAAGGAGGCGGAGCGGCTCGCAAGTGCCTATGAGCCAAGGCCGCCCGAAGCCGGGCCGGAATGGCCCAAGCCGAAGCCCTTCCCCGATGGCTTGTTGCCTGTGGTCGCATTCGATCCGGCATTCCTGCCCAAGGCTATTGCGCCTTGGATCATGGACATTTCGGACAGGATGCAGTGCCCGCCAGACTTCGTCGCCATTCCCGCCATTGTGGCCCTGGGCTCTGTCATTGGTCGCAAGGTTGCGCTTCGCCCACAACGTAAAACGGATTGGTACGAGGTGCCAAACCTGTGGGGCTGCATCGTCGGGCGGCCTGGAGCGATGAAGTCGCCAGCGATGGACGAGGCGTTGAAGCCGCTGCATCGCCTCGAAACCAATGCCCGCAAGGCAAACGAGGCGGCGGCGAGGGAGTACGAGGCACGCGTTGAATTCCACAAGTTGCAAAAAGAGGACGCACAGAAAAGGGCCAGAAAACAGCTTGCAAACGGAATAGCGGACACTGTGACTCTCATTATCGAAGAGCCCGAGGAGCCGAAGTCGCGCCGCTATATCGTTAATGATGCCAGCTACGAAGCCCTTGGCGTCATTCTCGCCGACAACCCAAATGGAACACTCGCCTTTCGAGATGAGCTTGTCTCGCTCTTAAAAATCCTGGATCGAGAGGAATACGTCGCGGCGCGGGGCTTCTTTCTAACGGCGTGAAATGGCACGAGCGGCTACACTTTCGACAGGATCATCCGGGGCAATACCCACATCGAGGCGGCTTGCCTAAGCCTGTTGGGCTCGACACAACCGGGCCGCCTTGCCGAGTACATGCGAGGCGCGCTGAAGGGCGGTGGGGGCGACGATGGCATGGTCCAGCGGTTCGGCTTGCTCGTCTGGCCGGACCAAAGCCCAGACTGGACGAACACGGATCACTACCCGGCGAGCGAACCGCGCGAAGCGGCATGGCGTGCCTTTGACCGGCTAGTTGCAATGACGCCAGAGTCCATCGGCGCTGAGGCGGATGAATTCGCGGCGGTTCCCTACCTTCGCTTCGATAAAGCCGCGCAAGACATTTTTGACGAGTGGCGGCAAGGGCTCGAAACCCGGCTTCGCTCCGGCGACTTGACGCCAGCTCTCGAAAGCCATTTTGCCAAGTCCCGCAAGCTTGTCCCGGCTTTAGCTTTGATAAACCATCTTGCCGATGGCGGTAAGCGCGCGGTTTCGGAAAGCGCGCTGCGCCGGGCGCTCAACTTCGCGGACTACCTCGAAACCCACGCCAGCCGCGCCTATGGCGCGGGCTCGCAGGCCGAGACATCGTCGGCCAAGGCGATCTTGAAGCATATCCGCAAAGGCGATCTTCCGGACGGATTCACGGGCCGCGATGTTCACCGGCCGCGATGGTCCAACCTTTCGGACCGCGACCATGTGCATGCCGGGCTAGACCTTCTTTGCGATTTCGATTGGCTCGTCGCCGAAAGGCGCGACACGGGTGGCCGCCCAACCTTCGTCTATCGCATTAATCCGAGGGCTGCCGAATGAGGAAAAATCTCGTTAGGCTGAAGGCGAAAACCAAGAGAGCTCGTCTCCCAATAAACCGCCAACAGAGCCAAAAGGGGTTTCTGACAGTTTTGGCAGTGACAAGCATAGCGATGTTTGCCGAAATCAGACCCGGATAAATGAAGCTTTTGGCAGTATTGGCAATGGCAAGGTACGGGGTTCGATGGGCTTGCCCACTGGCCTGCCCAAATTTCAAAAGCTCAATAAGGACGGCGTCCTTGGGTGATCCAAGCCATAGGCGCCGTTCCTGGCTTGGCCGAACATGCCGCGATGTAGCCAAAACTCAAAACGGGGGCGTCCTGGACCACAATCGCGGCGTTTAGCGGCCATAAAAGATGGGACCCATCGAAATTTTCGGCCGTCGCTCGCCGCTTGGGGGAATATTTATTTGGGGCAAAATTTGCCCTATCATAACCTTGAACATAGCAGTGAATACCAATGAGTGAGCCAATCGCCTCGAGACCTGAATGACCGCTCCGCAAGATACAGGCCGAGACCAGCGGGGTTGCAGGTGAGCGGGGCCGCGTCAGCCTCGGAATGCGAGTTGCTGCGGACTATCACGCTGAAGCACATATCGGTAAGGAACAGCCGCGTTCTGGCTAGAAATGAAAGTTTGTGAAAGCTGGGGGAAGATAATCAAAAGCTGCACCCACGCGGAGCGGATCAATCGCACGCCATTTCGGTAACGGGGCAGAGCCTATCACTACTTTGGCAGATTAACGGATTGGTTATTTTCGGTGGGAAATGCTCCGCGCTCTCATGGGAGCGCGGGTCATGGCGGATTGGGATGCGGCGCTGACGGATTGGCTGAAGCCCTTCGTTGAGAA
>JBQTKC010000375.1:0-4939 GCA_052386575.1 Beijerinckiaceae bacterium | reverse complement strand
GGGGCGCCGCGGCGGGGAGGCGGCGAACTTCGCGGTGCAACACGACGCCGCGGCTCCCCAAACAGGCCTTCTTTCACCTCCGCCGCATCAAAAGCTTAAATTCTTCGAGGTCCCCATGGGACGCATTCTCGATATTGCATCCCGTATAAACTCTTCCAGATTTACTCCGCACGGCCGCACCAACCTTGAACTTGGAATAGGGCGCGTAGGCGGTTTCGCGAGCATGTTCCGCCGCGTTCAACAGGTCTTGCTGTGATTTCGTGACCGACGCATTCATTCAACGAGCTCCAGCTAATGACAATAGAACTGCTCCCATTACCGTCAAATGGACTGGGAAGCCCTGAAGCACGGCGAAGATGCCCAATGGTCCCAGCAAAATGATGATTTGACCCTGGCCACCGGTCGTTGCCGGCTCGACGACGTCAACGTGAAGGGTCTTCACGACGATGGCCAAGGCTACGTAATAATATGCAGCCAAGAACTCGATTAACTCGCGGTATACCGAAATGATGTTGACTGTGCTGCTGGGCTGCTGATGCCTGAGCGTCTCCATAAGATGGGTGAGTTCCAATGCCACCATTATTCCGACCGTTGTACAAATTAATTTATCGAGCAGGTGGCTTAGGAGAAGCTCCGAAACAACGATTTTGCCCCACCCCACAATGCGCTTCGCATTCGCGCGATTGATCTGACCACCTATTTTGTCGAGTAGGTGGTCCGTTTTGAAGCCAGAAGGATTCTGCGCGGTGTTGCCAAGAGACCTGATAAGGCGCCTACGATGCCACCCACCGTCAGGATATACAAAATGGTACTTGTGTCGGAACTCGTTGGCATGAAGTGCTTAGCCATAAATCCCCAAGCGATTCCGCAAAACATGTTGACGTAAAAGAATAACGCATATCCTCTGAACAATAGCGCACCTGTCGTCATGTTGGTCACAATGCCAACGAAAGCCCCCATCCACGGTCCGCAGGTAAAGGCGGCGATCGCCGTTCCTATGGCATCGAAAAACCATTGTACCGAAATATTCTGCGGATTTGGCGCCAGCAAAATTGAGAACGACGCAGAGGATGAAAACCGCTATCCATGCGGCAACAAGCATGAGGGGGTCCAAACCCGCGAAGACATCCATCATTGTCGCTCCGCAGATAAAGTTATTCCACCAGGTTTCGAACCACGTGCGGCACGTCTTTGCCGCTGCCTTGCGCTATTATCGTGGCACCTGGCTGCATCGTCTCGGCGACGCCGTGCCGGTCGCGCGCCTGCCGAACGCGCTTCGCTGCCACCGAGATTTACAAATCTGGGCCTGAACGTCAAGGAATCCCAATCCTAGAGTAGGCCCCAGACTTGACTCTTTGATCCGCACGCTCCCATGTAACACAATGTTCGCTCGATCGCCCTCGGCTCGGCTGTGCAATTCGTTCCGGTCATAAGTAAAGCGGCGGGCCTGCGCGAGGTCGATGCGCCGCAGAGTCTGGTTGCGCATTTTGGCGCGGACGCTCCGCTCAAGATGGATGCCGGGGTCTCGCTCAGCCCGCTGACCATTGCCTATCAAACCTATGGCGAGCTCAACGCCGCCAAGTCGAACGCCATTTTGGTCTGCCATGCCCTTACCGGCGACCAGCATGTCGCCAACCGGCATCCAATCACCGGCAAACCCGGCTGGTGGCACACCATGGTTGGCCCAAACCGGCCAATCGACACCAACCGCTATTTTGTCATTGCACCAAATGTTGTCGGCGGCTGCATGGGCACCACCGGGCCCGCCTCGCTCAATCCGGCGACCGGCCGGCCCTATGGCCTCGATCTTCCTATCGTCACGATCAAGGACATGGTCTACGCGCAAGCCATGTTGATCGACCGTCTCGGCATCGACATGCTGTTTTGTATCGCCGGCGGTTCAATGGGCGGCATGCAAGTGTTGCAATGGGTGGCGAGTTTTCCGGAACGTGTCTTCGCCGCGATGCCGATCGCGACCGCCGCGCGGCACTCCTCGCAAAATATTGCGTTTCATGAGGTTGGGCGGCAAGCGGTGATGGCCGATCCGGATTGGCGCCAAGGCCGCTATCTCGAGGAAGGCGTCATCCCGACCAAAGGGCTCGCCGTCGCCAGAATGGCCGCCCACATCACCTATTTGTCGGACGGCGTCCTGCAGAGCAAGTTTGGCCGCAAGCTGCAGGACCGCAGCGCGCCAACCTTCTCTTTCGATGCCGATTTCCAAATCGAGAATTATCTGCGCCAACAAGGCACGAGCTTTGTCGACCGTTTCGATGCGAATTCCTACCTTTATGTGACGAGGGCGTGCGATTATTTCGATCTCGCCGCCGACTACGGCGGCACTTTGGCGCTCGCCTTCAAGGGCGCCAAAACCCGGTTCTGCGTCGTGTCCTTCAAATCGGACTGGCTCTATCCGACGCAGGCTTCGCGCGCGATCGTGCATGCCTTGAACGCCGGCGGCGCCTCGGTTTCCTTTGTCGATATCGAGACCGATCGTGGCCACGATGCGTTCTTGTTGGACACCCCCGAGTTCATAGCGACCTCGCGCGGTTTCTTAAATGCCGCGGCGCGCGCGCGGGGGATCACGCCCGCCAATGATGGGGCGGTTTGACCCGTGGCCGCCAAGCCGGGAGGCATCGAGGCCAAGCGGACCCGCGCGATTCCGGCGCGCGTCGATCTCATTCTTGTCGCGGACATGGTTGAGGCAAACTCCCGCGTTCTCGACGTTGGCTGCGGCGACGGCACGCTGTTGCGGCTGCTCGCCGAGGAGAAAGGGGTGGACGCGCGGGGGATAGAACTTTCCCAGCAAGGCGTCAACGACTGCGTCGCCAAGGGGTTGCCGGTCATTCAGGGCGATGCCGACACCGACCTTGCCGATTATCCCAACAATGCGTTCGATTACGTGATATTGTCGCAGACGTTGCAGGCGACAAGGCAGCCGCGCGCGGTGCTCGAACATATGTTGCGGATCGGCCGCCATGCGATCGTGTCGTTTCCGAATTTCGGCCATTGGCGGATCCGGCTCCAGGTCGCGTTCGGCGGCCGCATGCCGATGACACGCAATCTTTCCTGCTCCTGGTACGACACGCCAAACATCCATTTTTGTACGATCGACGATTTTGTCGCGCTCGTGCGGGTGATCGACGCGAAAATCGAACGCGGCGTGGCGCTCGATCGCTTTGGCAAGCCCCTGGCCTACAGCGAACCCTGGATTTGGAACCTCTTCGGCGAACAAGGCGTCTTCCGCCTGACCCGCGAGCGGTAGCGCGGGCGCAATCCGCGTTCGGCCGCATGCCAAGTAGAACTTCCAGGTTTATTGCGCCGTGATGGCCAGGTGATGCGCTGGGCCGGGACGCGGAGCCTTCATTTGGCGCAAGCAGCCCGCCCCATTGCCATGCGGCCTTGCCGAGAGTTGCGTAGGAACAAACTCGATCGCCTTTCTGATCGCAGAGCGCCTAGAGCAATTTCGAGCGAAGTGGACACCGGTTCGCGTTAAGAAAATGCGGCAAAACAAAAATTAGAGCTGCTTTCTGATTCCACTGAATCAGAAAGCAGCTCTAGCGCGCGTGATCCGGCAAGACAAAAAGTGTTGCAAAAGTATCCCCATTTCGAGGGAGGGCCGGCACTGCCGTTGCCCCGGATTTCCTCTTCCCACTTGCCGCGCTCCGCCTCCGAGGTTATTCAACGTGGCCCTTGGGACTGTAATATTTTCGATAATCATATGCGTCGGCATAACCTTCGTAACGCGCCATCTTACTCATATCCGCTCTATTTAAGATGACACCGAGGAGGCGTTCATGGATCTCTGGTGTTTGCGCTAGCATACGCTCCACGACATCCCGGTCTGTCTTCCCCCATTCCACGACATAAACGTAGGAATCGATGAAATTCGAAGTAGCTCTTGCATCAACCACTGGCAGCAGGGGTGACAAATCGGCAACCACATATTCAAAAGTCTCGCACAGACCATCGATTAATTTCTTCATCGCATCGGAGCTTAGAATTTCGTCGGTATGCAAGAGTTTGGATGCGGAGGCAGCCGGAACAGGCAGAAACGTCAACCCGCTCGAAGGTTCGGTCCAGACGGCATCGGCCAGATCGATCTTGCCCGCGATGACCTGAATTAGTCCACCCGCGGCATTTGGCGCAAACTGCTGAGAAAGAAATGGCTTACGGAGGTCGCAGTCAATCAGTATGACGCGGCGGCCAGCTTGGGCGAGGAGATGCGCGAAATTCGACGCAATGGTCGACTTTCCTTCGTTTGGCAATGTCGATGTTAGGCCGATCACCTTGTTCGATTTCAGCACGCCATTGAGATCCATCGCCAACTTCAATGAACGCAGCCCTTCGGTAAACTCGGAGAAGGGCCAATCGGCGACGTAATTCATGAACTCATGCCTATGGACAAGCGTTCGCTCCGCCACTGGCGCGGCATCGCCGGCAACAACAAGGGATCCCGGACTGGCGGATTTCAGCGCGGGCAGCGTCGCGATGCAAGTGGCTCCGAGCGCTTCCTCGATTTGGGTTCGCGTGCGGAAAACCCGATCCGAGAGTTCCCGGTAGAAAGCAAGAGCAACGCATAGCACCAATCCACCGGCGGTCGATATGGCGAAAACTATTAATGCACGAGGCTGGCTCTTATGGATAGGAGGGATCGCCGCGCTGATAAGCCTCGCCTCGGTTATTGGTATGGATTGGTGCTGGACCGCCTCCATGTAATGTTGGAGGAAATTATCGGAAATCATTCGATAGCTTTTCGCATTGCTTTCCAAGTCGCGTAGCTGAACCTGAGCATTATGCGTGATTTGCGTATCTGTCACCTTGTTTGCAAGACTGCTTTCGAGACTGCGTTCCCGCGCAAGCGTGATCTCGTAATCGCTCTTGTAGCTCTCCGCTATCTTTTTCATTTCATCTTCGATATTTCGCCGGATTTCTCGCATCT
>JBQTKC010000374.1:0-1632 GCA_052386575.1 Beijerinckiaceae bacterium | reverse complement strand
TGCGCAGCAGGGCGCAGCTCGACAAGGCCATCGCCGCCATCGAGGCGGCGCCGGGGATCGTGATGTTTACCCTGGTCAATCAGGAGTTGGCCGCGCGTCTCGAGGCGGCGTGCAAGGAATCGAGCGTCCCCTGTCTTTCGGTTTTGCAGCCAATCGTGAACCTTTTTCAGTCCTACATCGGAACCGCTTCAAGGCCTCGCCCCGGCGCGCAGCACATGCTGAATGCCGAATATTTCAAACGTATCGAAGCTCTGAACTTTGCGATGATGCACGACGATGGGCAGCAAACCGAAAATTTCGAGGCCGCTGATGTGGTTCTTATCGGGGTGAGCCGTACGTCGAAGACGCCGACGAGCATCTATCTTGCCAATCGAGGGATTAAGACAGCGAACATTCCCTTGGTGCCGGATATCCCCTTGCCGGAGCCGGTTTTGGCCTTGCGCACTCCTCTCGTCGTCGGGCTGTTGGCGTCGGTGGAGCGCATTGTCCAGATTCGCGAGAATCGTCTTATCGCGTTGAAAGCAAATCCTGATTCGCCTTACGTGGATCGCCTCCTCGTCGCGGGCGAACTCGCGCGGGCACGCGCGCTTTGCGCCGAGCATGGCTGGCCGGTCATCGATGTGACGCGCCGCTCGATCGAGGAAACCGCGGCGGCGGTCATCGACCTCTACAAGATTCACCAGTTGAAATTCATAGCCTTGTCATGACAGGATTTTGGCGCGGAACGGCGCCGCTTGTTCTCGCGTCGCGAAGCCCTGCCCGCCGGGAGCTTCTTAGTGCCGCCGGGCTCCCGTTCGAGATTTGTCCCGCGGCAATCGATGAACGCGGGATCGAAGCGCCGCTTGTCAGCTCGGGCGCCGACGCCGCCGGCATCGCTCTTCATCTTTCCCGTGCCAAGGCTTTGCTGGTCAGCGGTGCAAAGCCAGACCGGCTCGTGATCGGCGCGGATCAGACGCTCTGTCTTGAAGGCCGTCTCTTTGGCAAGCCGGCGGGCCGCGCGGCGGCGAGGGCGCAACTCGAAGCGTTCTCTGGCCGCGCCCACGAACTTTATTCGGGCTGCTGCGTCGCGCGGGGAAACACCATCCTCTTCGAAACGGTTGGCAATGCGAAGCTTAGCTGCCGGCGGCTTTCCCCGGCATTCATCGACGCCTATCTGACGCAGCCCTTCGACGTACTTCTTGGCAGCGCCGGGGCCTTTCGAATCGAAGGCCTCGGCATACATCTATTCGATGCAATCGAAGGCGATCACGCGACGATTTTGGGGCTTCCCCTTTTGGCCCTCCTAAAATTCCTGCGCGAGGAAGGAAGTCTGCTTTCGTGAAATTCCCTTTCATGAATGCGCCGAGACAGCACTTAAGGGTATGGTCGGCAAAAGGCTTATGTACCGGGACCCATTTGTCAGGTAGAATCCTGACAGTTCATCTCTAATGTTTTGGTGCGGTTGATGGCCGCAGATGATCGGATCACGTTGATTATTGAGGGCTTGCCCGAAGACGACGGGCAAGTACGCCTTGGCGTGTTTATGTCTCAACTCCAAAGCTTGAACGCCACGATTACCAAGCTGGACCGCGATGCGAACGCGGGCAAAGCCGCCACCTATTTTCGGATCGCGGAGCTTTCATACAGCAGTCC
>JBQTKC010000373.1:0-2679 GCA_052386575.1 Beijerinckiaceae bacterium | reverse complement strand
CCCTTCATATCGCCGGCTCACATCAAAAAAACCAAGCTGCCCCATCGCGAAAACCCCGCTCTTACCGCCCGCAAACCTTGCATCCGATTCGCGCGGCGCTGGGAAGCACAATTTTTCGAGGTGCCCTTATGACAACGTTGCAAATCCATGACTGTTAATGCGGCTTTCAGCTACCGATACGCTGAGTTTGATGACACTCTTGCCAGCACTTGCGCCGGTCAGGGTATGCTCTCAATTGATTCTTCGATCCCCGACTGCCAAAGAAGGAAGCATCTGCACCACCGACGGGACGTAAATTGGAGAGAATCGTCGCCGCATGACCTGCCCAGTTAGGGTGAGTGGCTGCCAAGCCCAAAACGGCCGCGGCGATCTCGCTGCTCTTTAGAACATGATCGCGTCATTCCCGACCACGGGGTAACCTACTATAGCTGCGTAGAGCGCCAAATCGCTCGGCAAGCTCCTTGGGAAGGCTACCCGATACATCGCTGCTCTGGGAGAGATAGGTAAGAAGAATCTCGAGATTCTTTGCAAACATGGTGCCTTTGTAAGCCTCGCAACCCTACTGTAATGCGATACGTGGAGGCATACTGTCTCGTAAGTACGAATGTCCACTCTTAGCACGGGCAGGTCATTCAAGCAGCCTGGGCGAATGACCGCCTTCCACGCATTGCTGAAATTCAGCCACGCGGCTTGACGCATGCCGTTCGCGTTCTTACCTTGCGGACAGTCGCGCGGGTCCCGCGCCCAAGTTCGCGAAAGATTGCTCATGTCCACGGTTAAAGTCACGGATGCAAATTTTGAATCCGAGGTAAAGGGGGCCGGCGGGCCGGTTGTCGTGGATTTCTGGGCCGAATGGTGCGGACCGTGCAAGATGATCGGACCGGCGCTCGAGGAAATCGCCAAGGAAATGCAGGGCAAGGTGACCATCGGCAAGCTGAATGTCGATGAAAACCCCGGCGTGGCGAGCACTTACGGCATCCGCAGCATACCAACGCTCATGCTGTTCAAGGATGGGGAACTAGCCTCCTCGAAGGTCGGCGCGGCGCCTAAATCTGAGTTGAAAAAATGGATCACCGAGGCTATCTGACCGGTTATATCGCGGCGCGTTAAGAAAAAGGGACCTCGCGCGAGGTCCTTTTTTGTTGTGGCATGTTGTAACACTCTCGGCGGGACATGTTTTGACTTGTCGATAGAGCGTGGGCTGCATTGGGGCGCGCATGAGCAAATATGCGGTGAAGGAGATTTTTCTCACCTTGCAGGGCGAAGGCGCGAACGCCGGGCGCGCCGCCGTGTTTTGCCGCTTTTCTGGCTGCAATCTTTGGTCGGGCCAGGAAAAAGATCGTGGCGGCGCCGTTTGCGGCTTTTGCGACACCGATTTTGTTGGCATGGATGGTCCGGGCGGCGGGAGTTTTGCCAGCGCGGAAGCGCTTGCCGCGGCAATCGAGAGCGTTTGGGCGGGCGGCAAGGAGAACCGCTTTGCCGTCTTCACCGGCGGCGAGCCTTTGTTGCAGCTCGATCAAGCGCTGATCGGCGCCGTCCATGCGCGGGGTTTTGAGATTGCCGTCGAAACCAATGGCACGCTCGCCCCCCCGCCCGGCGTCGATTGGCTTTGCGTTAGCCCAAAAGCGGGCGCGCCGCTCGTTGCCAACTCGGGGTCCGAGCTGAAGCTCGTTTTCCCGCAACAAGGCCTCGGGCCAGACGAATTGTGCGGTCTCGCGTTCTCGCATTTCTGGCTGCAGCCGATGGACGGGGCTGCCCGCGCCGCGAATACGGCGGCGGCGATCGCCTACTGTCTCGATCACCCGCGCTGGCGGCTGAGCCTGCAAACCCATAAGTTCATCGGGATGCCATAAGGGCGTTTTGTGAAAATCTCCCAGGCATTTTGTTTCGAGGCGGCGCATGTTCTGCCGAATGTCGCGGAGGAGCACCGCTGCCGGCGGCTGCATGGGCACTCCTATCGGGTGGAACTGCGGCTTGAGGGCCCTGTTGATCCCATCACCGGCTTTGTTGCCGATTTCCTCGCGATCGAGGCCGCGTTCAAACCTTTGCAAGAGCGGCTCGACCATCGCTTTTTGAACGATATCGAGGGACTCGAAAACCCCACGGCCGAAAATATCGCGGTCTGGATCTGGGAGCGGACAAAAACCGCCCTGCCCCAACTCGCGCGCGTCGTCGTGTTCGAGACGCAAGATTGCTTCGCGGAATACGACGGAAGATAAACGCGGCTCGCCTGCCGCTCCTGTCTCACTTTGAAGACAATCAGCCCTGGATATTTGCCTTTATTACCCTGTCTGAAATGAAAACAAGGTTTGTCCGCCGCAGGTGAGGTTCATTTGTCGGCCATTCGTTCACTTGTTCATATATTCCAAACAGAAAATAGCGCTTCTGCTCGAAGAATTTGCTGAAAGAATCGAAGGGCACATGCCTTTTATTCTTGCTGTTCATTCCGGCTTCCACCTGGACGACATCGATTTGATGTCGTGATAGCATATCGTCCGCGCCCATTAAGACGTCGAGAGCCTTGCATAATTTCCGGGCTTTGCATGATCGGTGTTTGGTTGCCGCGCGCGGGGGCTCGCGACGGCTATGGCACTGATCGCGAACAAGATTTCGTTGCCGTCAGCCGCTCATTTTGCCTCGTCCTCCCGGTTTCGGCGCGGTTCTCCTGGCGCGCGGCTC
>JBQTKC010000372.1:0-1516 GCA_052386575.1 Beijerinckiaceae bacterium | reverse complement strand
CCGAGCGAAGACCGCCCGCGATCGGCGCGGTTTTGAGCTTTTCGCGGAACGTCTCGAAAGGGACCAGCGCGGCGATGGCGACGAGCGGATCGTTGTTCTTGTCCAGCCCTTCATATCGCCGGCGCACATCAACAAAACCAAGCTGCCCCATCGCGAAAACCCCGCTCTTACCGCCCGCAAACCTTGCATCCGATTCGCGCGGCACCAGGAAGCACACTTTTTCGAGGTGCCCCAGTGTTCCAGAGCGGTTTGGTGATGGCAACAGCCATCGCTTACCGCCTGCCCTTTAGAAAGATTGCGAGCTCGGCCGCATCCATGGAAAAGCTATTCGCCTCGGCTGGAAAATTCTTGGAACGCACATCCAAGACATAAGTTTTCGCCGCCTCCAGCATGAGCTCGCCCACCTCCTGGTAGCGCCGGTTGTGGCGGTAGTTGGCGGGCGTGAAGCCGAGTACATCGGAAATCACAAGCACCTGCCCATCGGTCCTGCGTCCGGCGCCGATCCCGATGGTCGGCGCGGCGATAGACCTTGTCACTTGATCGGCGACCTCTTCCGGCACGAGTTCGAGAACGAGCATCGCCATTCCGGCTTTGTCTAGGGCCGCGGCATCGTGCAGGAGCCGCGCCGCTTGCTCGGCCGTGCGCCCTTGCAGGCGTCTGTCGTCTTGATGTTGCGGCTCAAGCCCCAGGTGACAACAGACCTCGATCGAGGTCCTTGCAAGGGCTTCGACGATATCGGCCCGCGCGCCTTCGAATTTGACGATATCGGCTCCGGCGCCGATCAGGAGGCTCGAGCTTTTCAGCGCGATCTCCGGCGTGTCATAACTGCGATACGGCAAATCGGCGATGATCGTGGTTTTGGGCGCCCCCCGGCGCACGGCGCCGACGTGGTGGCACATGTCGACGAGGGTGACCTCCCTCTCGCTGGCGTAGCCCAACATGGTGGTGCCTACGCTGTCGCCGACGAGGATGATATCGACGCCGGCGGCCTCCTCGGCCTTGGCGGTCGGCGCGTCGTAGCCGGTCAGCACGGCGATCGGCTCGCCATTCCGTTTCATATCCAGAAAGCGGGCGGTTTTTTTGCGCATCGAGGCGGTACCCTTGGCGGTGGCCGGCAATTGTATTTAGTTGCGAGGGATGACCATGGCGAATTTTGCCTGGCATCCCTCCGGCGCCGCCTCGCGTTAGCAACACCATTACCCCCTAAACGGGGGGCGCGAAGGGAACAGCTTCGTGACAATCTATCCGGGCGATGTGGGATTTTTTTGGATGAATGGTGCGACGCCACTCGTAAAGCGGGGTCACGCACCTGGTTATGGATGGGAATCTTGGAAAAAGGCGTTCCCTTAGTGTCTGTTCTGAAACTTCTTGAATCAAAAGAATCATTTGTGATTCAAGGGAGGCGGCCTGATTCGATGAGGGGCCGCCGATGTGGAGGAAAGAAAACCGAGGCCGTTATGACCGCGGCCAACAGAGATACCCGAGCGATTTGACGGCCGAGGAATGGGCGCTGGTG
>JBQTKC010000371.1:0-4816 GCA_052386575.1 Beijerinckiaceae bacterium | reverse complement strand
CTGACGAACGGTTGCCTCAGATGCTACCTGGAATCCGTCGAAGTTTTTTGCGCTGGCGTTGATTATGCCATGCTGAAGATGGATGGCGCGTCGCCGGAAAGCGGTAAGGGCCGCCATAGCCCTCGCGAATGCACGGGCGCGAAAAAATTCCGATCGAGGGCCAGCCTGACAAAAAGCACATTTCGACAAGCTATGTCGCGCGCGCAAATGTTACCCTTCGGATGCACAACCGCCGCGTCACGCGCCTTACGAATGCGTTCTTTTTTAAAAATTTGAGAACCACGCTCACATGGTCGCTATTCATGCCTTCTGGTTTAATTGGATTTGCACTCACAAGACCTTGCGTGGCACACTTGCCATGGCCGCTTGTATTAGCGAGACGGTCATGTCCTCTACGGATTTCGTGACGGCGATGGATGCTTTGACACTGCCCGCTAATTGCGGGACTTGAGTTGAGGCGCCGCCTTCAATAAATTTTGCGCCTGCGTCAAAAGCCTTGGGTCAGGGCGGAGACGGCAACGGTAAACGCCGCGCCTAATATCCAGCTGACGATGCCAGCCGATGAAAAAAGTCAAAACTCCGCGGCGACTGGTGAGAACGAGATGCCGACGCCGAGGACATTCGCGCACGCCAAGTTTAACCGGGCAAATAGGCGATGCGCGGAGCGACGGGAAAAAATTGCCGGTGATTGGCGCGCGACTGATCACGTGCGCTCTGGCCGGGCACTGATCCGCATTCGAACGGGGGCCGCGTGTTGAGCCTTTCCCTTCCTGTCTCATTCGCGCGGCCCCGATCCTTGTGGCGGGCGTTCTGGCGCAAGGTGGCCGCACTCCTGCCCAAAGGTCTTTACGCGCGGGCGCTACTCATCGTCATCGTGCCGATGGTGATCCTGCAGTGCGTTCTCACTTATGTCTTCATGGAGCGGTCTTGGCAGCGCGTCACGAAGCACCTTTCCACCGCGTTGACACAGGATGTCGCGGCGATCGCCGAGGTTCATCGATCCTACCCGGGACGGCGGAACGAAGAAATCCTGGCGGGGATCGCCCGGCAGCGGCTGAGAATCGAGGTCGAATTCTTGCCGGAAGGCGAACTGCCGGCCCCGCTGCCGAGGCCTTTGTTCTCGATCCTCGACGCCGCATTGTCGAACGAGATTCGGCGCCAGATCGGCACGCCGTTCTGGCTCGATACGGTCACGCGCTCGCATTTCATCGAGATCAGGGTCAAGCTCGATGACTCGATCCTGCGCGTCGTTGCGCTACGCGGCGCCGCCTATGCGTCGAACTCCCATATATTCTTGCTGTGGATGATCGGCGCCTCCTTCGTCTTGACCGTCGCGTCGATCGCCTTTCTGCGCTACCAGATCAAGCCGATCCTCTTGCTTGCGGGCGCGGCCGAGGCATTCGGCAAAGGCCGCGAACTTGAATTTTATCCGCGTGGCGCGCGGGAGGTGCGGCAAGCCGGCAAGGCTTTTGTCGAAATGAAACGGCGGATCGCGCGCGCCATCGAACAGCGCACCGCGATGCTGAATGGGGTGAGCCACGATCTGCGCACCATCCTCACGCGGTTCAAGCTTTCGCTCGCCTTGATGGCCGAGAGCGAAGAGACGCGAGAGTTGCAAAAAGACGTCGAGGAAATGCAGCGCATGCTCGAGGCCTACCTTGCCTTCGCGCGGGGCGATGCCGGGGAGAGCGCGGCGAATATCGACATGGCGGAGTTTTTGGAGGATTTGCGCCTCGACGCCGAGCGGGCGGGGTTCGACACGGACGTCTCGTTTTCGGGCGATCCGCTGGTCACCGTGCGGCCCGATGCGTTCAAGCGCTGCCTCGCCAATCTTATTTCCAACGCGCAACGCCACGCGAACATGATATCCATCGAAGCGATCAGGGACCGGCGTTTCTTGACAATCCACGTCGACGACGACGGCCCAGGCATTCCGCCTGGCCGGCGCGAGGACGTGTTCCGGCCGTTCTTCCGCCTCGACGACGCGCGCAACCAGGACGAGGGCGGCACCGGGCTCGGCCTTGCGATCGCGCTTGATATCGCCCGTTCGCACGGCGGCAACATCACCTTGGGCGACAGCAAGGCGGGCGGCCTGCGGGCAACGGTGCGCGTGCCAGTGTGAGGCGATGGGTACGCCGGAGGCGGACGACTATATCGGACGGTGCGGCGATTCTTTGATCAAAGACTTGTGGAGGCCGCGGCAAAAACCTAGCTTGTCCATCTCACCCTAAAAACATGGCGGCTTGGCGCCTCCATGCTTGCCGCGGGTCGAGTGGATCGATTCGCTGATACCTGTACAGCGGTCTCGCGGCTAGGATCGCGAATCCGGCATCGGCGGGCCGCCGGAGCGATGACGATGCCGCATGAAGCGGCGCGCGATCATCTCGCGCCGGATATGGCGCTCGATCGATGTGTCGGTCGCCAAGGGATCGGACCACCACCAACCATCTCGCCGCATGGCCTTGCCG
The DNA here is from genome assembly GCA_052386575.1 of Beijerinckiaceae bacterium. Lineage (GTDB taxonomy): Bacteria > Pseudomonadota > Alphaproteobacteria > Rhizobiales > Beijerinckiaceae > Methylocapsa. The sequence continues at coordinate 2,348 of JBQTKC010000371.1, read as the reverse complement.
GCGGCCACGTAGCGATTCGCGACCGCTTCGAAGTCGGCATCGGTGTAATTCAAACTGAAGATGATGCGCCCCGTTCCAATCCAACTCAGCGCCAATCCTTCGGCGCGCAGATAGTATTGAAACATCCAATTATAACGCGACGGCTGAGTGAAAAAGACACTCCATATCGACGAGACGTTGGCGATCTGCACGGGCAGGCCCTCGGCGCGCAGGCGTTGGTTGAGTAGGTTCGTCCGGCCATTCCACACCAAATCCACATTGCTGTACAAGGCGCGAATTTCCGGACTTTCGATCCGCTCCAAGAACTCGTGCATGGTCCCCATGACGTAGGGATGTGAGTTAAAGGTCCCGCGCGCAAAGCAGATATCCACCGGGCGATCGTCGCGGTAGCGCTTCATTAAGTCCGCGCGGCCACAGACCACCCCGATCGGGAGCCCGCCCGCGAGAGTCTTCCCGTAAGTGACAATGTCGGCCCGAACGCCGAAATATTCTTGCGCCCCGCCCAGCGCGAGGCGGAAGCCGCTAAAAACCTCGTCGAAAATCAGCACTATCTTGCGCTCCGTGCAGACCGCGCGCAGGCGCTTCAGCCAAAGGCTATAGGCTTCCTTGTCGAAGTGTGCGCTTCGGGCGACGAGCGAGGAATCCGAAGGCGGAGCCGCGTTTGGATGCAGCGCCTGCAGCGGATTGACAAGAACACACGCGATGTCGCGGCGATGGCGCAGCACGCGCAAGGTATCGTCGGACATCTCTTTCAAAGTATAGGTTCCGTGCGCCGGCGCGGGGTTGCCGACACCAGGTTGCACGTCGTCCCACCAGCCGTGGTAGGCGCCGCAAAAGCGCACGAGATTAGACCGGCGGGTGTGGTAGCGGGCAAGCCGCACCGCCTGCATGACCGCCTCTGTTCCGGACATGTGAAACGACACTTCATCCTGCCCGGAAATTTCCCTGATCCGCCTAACGTTATAGGCGATCGCCGGATGATAGCCGCCAAGGACGGGGCCGAGTTCGCGCACGCGTTGACTGCCTCGCTCAATGCACTCCTTGTAAAAATCGTTGCCGAGGACGTTCACGCCGTAGGAGCCGGTCAGATCGTAGAAGCGGTTGCCGTCCAAATCGGTGAGGGTCACTCCGGATGACGACACGGCGAACGCGCCAGAACCGAGGTGTTTTCGGACCAAGCGGCGGAATTGGAACGGCGCCCGATAGGCTTCGGTGTATTGAAGATCGGAAATGCCGCCCTTGACCTCGGCCGTAAGTTGGAGCGTCTTTGCGAATCGCTCGTGGAAGAGTTTGGAGAGACGCATGAAGCCGGCGCGGCGGCGCGCGGCGATCTCGTCCGGCGGACTATCGGAGCGGAAGAAATGCTCCTCGTCATAATCGTAATACGGAATAAGCGACGCAATCCGTCGCGCAATCCAGTCATGCCCTGTCAGCGACCACTGCTGCGCCTTCGACAACTCCAGCAGCGCCTTCAATTTCACCAGCGCCGCCACCAGCACGGCCGCGCCCAGCGCATACAAGACAAGGAGTGCGTACCGGGATTCCATCGATTTAGGCCCATCCGAGGCAAGACGACTGAATAATCCTCGTAGCCTGCCCGGACCTGAACCAGGAGCATGTCAAGTCACCGGCATTCCCCAGATAGCCGGAGGCTCGCAGAATTCGCGCGCTTTGGCCTGTTTGGCAAGACGAAACCTCGGCAAACGCCTCAACGAGTTCGTGTTTCGCGGCAAAATCGCCTTCTCTCTCGGCAGGTCTTGGAAAAATCATCTCTTTCGTTATCCAATAAAAAGTCTTGATTGACTGGCCGATATCATGGCCAGTGACGCTATCGATCGCGATCCGCGTTCGTCATCTAACCCGGACGCCTCGCAACCCTTGAGACATGATAACAAGGGCGGCTAACGATATAGCCGAAACGGGAGTTACGAAGATGGGATGGTTCGTTCGATATATCGATGACGAATTGCAGCACGAAATGCTGTCCCGCGAATTGGCGGCCAAGGAGGAAGCTCTCGAGGAAGCCTGGCAATTGGCGCAGGGGGAAAATGAAGTAGTAGGCATCGATGGGCCTGACGAAGAGTCTCTTGCAATGGTGGAGATAGAGGCGTGGTTCGAAGACCGTTCCGCAACCAGCGAAACGGGGCCTAGGCCGTGACGGGGCCAACGGGCGGGCGGAACGCTACTCCCTTTTACCTCTAACTGCAAAATGGCCGATCCTTGGGTGATGTACGGGAGTTTGTGTCAGCGGTGAGAGGGGGTACTCGGGCGGGTTGTCGAGACTCACCGTCAAGGAGCACCCCCAATGCCACATTGCGTGACGATCCAAAGCTTACCAGCGGCGTTCG
>JBQTKC010000370.1:0-13732 GCA_052386575.1 Beijerinckiaceae bacterium | reverse complement strand
AAAGCCTCCTTGCGCAAGATCGCGGAGCGAACCGCCGCCGGCTTGATGCGCGCGCTCGACGCCTGCGCCGGCATCTTCAAGCCCGCCGAATGCCAAAACTACTTCAAAGCCCGCGGATATGATACAGGTTGACCGGATTCCGCTCTAGCCGCGCTCCGCATGGCACGAAACGGCTCGGAGAGCCGATGCGCCAGAATCTTTTCGCGCGTCTTGGCCGTCGAGAAACAGACGCGGGCCGGTTCCGGTTCCATCCGAGCCGCGGCGCTTGAGCCCAAAAAGGCCGCAACAAAGACGGCGATGAAATAATGCATGAGTGAAGGCTGGCGCGGCGACGATGAATGAGACATGAATGTTGGCATCATGCACGGTCATTTTCAAATCGGTTCACTTGCCAAGGCTTTTTTGCCGGCCCGGTGCGTAGGTTTGGGCGCAATCCTGACTTGCCTCCTCGGCATCGTTTCGACGGCGCCGGTATTTGCTATGGTCGGTCCTGCCCGCGAGGCCCCGGAGTTCGCGCCCTATGTCGTCGTGGTGCTGGACCAGACAGGCGCCAAGGCCAGCGTTTGCAGCGCAAGTGTGGTTACGCGCAATGTCGTGCTGACCGCGGCCCATTGCGTCAGCGGCCTTGCGGCCACGCGCGTGTATTACCGCGAGAGCTCGGGAGATGGTATTTTCCTCGGGGTAGCAAAGATCGCGATCAATCCGAACTACAGGCCGGATGCGACGCCCCGGGGCGAGCATTCCATCGACCTTGCGCTTCTGCTCCTCACTGAGCCATTACCTTCCAAGTTCAAGCCCGTTGAACTCGGCGGCATTGGCCCGGTCGCGGTCGGACAGCATGTGCGAATAGCCGGTTTTGGCCTATCGGATGAAGATAAAGCGCGTATAGCCAGTTTTGGCCCATCGGATGAAGACATCAGCGGGACGTCCGGGGTGTTGCGGGCAGGCGTTCTGATTTCCTCGGGGCCAAAATCAACATTTGCTTTTCTCATTGATCCGGCTGGAGCCGGGCTTGGCGCCTGCGTGGGCGATTCCGGTGCCCCGGTTTTTGCCGGCCAAGGCCCTCGGCTTGTGGCCGTCGCAATACAAGCAAATGCGGAAGGCGGCCACAAATGCGGCGAGACCACCGTGGCCGTGCAGCTTGCGCCGCAAATGCCATGGATTCGCAAGACCCTGCGAGCTTGGGGAGCGACATTGAACATGGCGCCTTGACACTGTCCGCCCCGCTTGCCCCACTCCCGCGCAAGCGTCAAGCGTCGCTCCGGCAAACGCCCAACTTAATGCGTGATGGCGCTCGGGGTTTCCTCCTCGGACGAAAGCGGAGCGAGCGGCTTTGCCTCTTCGTCCCAGACGATCGGCACCGGCTGGCGAACCAGGGCGTGGGTTAATACCTCTTCCATGCGCGAGACCGGCACGATTTCGAGCTCGTTCTTAACCGTATCCGGAATTTCAACCAGATCCTTGGCGTTTTCCTCGGGAATGAGAATTTTCTTGAGGCCGCCACGCAGCGCGGCGAGCAATTTTTCCTTAAGCCCGCCGATCGGCAGAATCCTGCCGCGCAAAGTGATCTCGCCGGTCATCGCTATGTCGCGCCGGATCGGGATGCTGGTCATGATCGAGACGATCGCCGTCGCCATCGCAACACCCGCCGATGGGCCATCCTTGGGCGTTGCGCCTTCCGGAACGTGGACGTGAATGTCGCGCCGCTCGAACACCGGCGGCTCGATGCCGAAATCGACCGCCCGCGAGCGGACATAGGACGCCGCCGCCGAGATCGACTCCTTCATCACGTCGCGCAGATTTCCGGTGACTGTCATGCGCCCCTTGCCGGGCATCATCACGCCTTCAATCGTCAGCAATTCGCCGCCGACCTCGGTCCAAGCAAGTCCCGTCACGACGCCGATCTGATCCTCGGTTTCGGCCTCGCCGTAGCGGTATTTGGGAACGCCGAGAAAATCCGGCAGGTTGTCGCCGGTGACCGCGACCTCCTTCGCCTTGCCGGTCAAAATTTGTTTGACCGCCTTGCGTTCGAGCTTGGCGAGCTCGCGTTCAAGATTGCGCACGCCGGCCTCGCGCGTGTAGCGCCGTATAATGGTAATGAGACCGCTGTCGTCGATTGACCATTCCTTGGACGAAAGACCGTGCTTCTTGAGCCCGGCCGGAATCAGATGGCGGCGTGCGATCTCGATCTTTTCATCCTCCGTGTAGCCGGCGATCCGGATGATTTCCATGCGGTCCATGAGCGGCGGGGGAATATTCAACGTATTGGCCGTCGTGACGAACATGACATGCGACAAGTCGTAGTCGACTTCGAGATAATGATCATTGAAGCAGTGATTCTGTTCCGGATCGAGAACTTCAAGCAGCGCCGACGACGGATCGCCGCGAAAATCCATTCCCATCTTGTCGATTTCGTCGAGCAGGAAGAGCGGGTTCGAACTTTTCGCCTTGCGCATCGACTGGATGATCTTGCCAGGCATGGAACCGATATAGGTTCGCCGATGGCCGCGAATTTCGGCTTCGTCACGCACGCCGCCAAGCGACATGCGGACGAATTCGCGGCCCGTGGCCTTGGCGATCGACTTGCCGAGCGAGGTCTTGCCGACGCCGGGAGGGCCGACAAGGCAAAGAATAGGCCCCGTCAACTTGTTCGCGCGGCTCTGCACCGCAAGATATTCGATGATGCGTTCCTTGACCTTTTCGAGCCCGAAATGCTCGCTGTCGAGGACGTTTTCGGCGATGTTCAAATCCTTCTTGATCTTCGAGCGCTTGTTCCAAGGAATCGACAAAAGCCAGTCGAGATAATTGCGCACGACCGTCGCCTCCGCCGACATCGGCGACATCTGACGCAATTTCTTCAGTTCGGTGATCGCCTTGTCGTGCGCCTCCTTGGACAGTTTCGTCGTCTTTATGCGTTCATCGATCTCGGCAAGATCGTCCTTGCCGTCCTCGTCGCCGAGCTCCTTCTGGATCGCCTTCATCTGCTCGTTCAGGTAGTATTCGCGCTGGGTCTTCTCCATCTGGCGCTTGACCCTGGTGCGGATGCGCTTTTCCACTTGCAGAACCGAAATCTCGCTTTCCATGAGCGCCAGGCACTTTTCGAGTCTCTTGGCAATCGAGCCGGTATCGAGCACGGTCTGCTTATCGATTATTTTGACCGCGAGATGCGACGCGACCGTATCGGCAACCTTGGAATAATCCTCGATTTGGGCGACCGCGGCCACGACCTCCGGCGAGATCTTCTTGTTGAGCTTGACGTAGCCTTCGAACTCGGCGACGACCGACCGGGCAAGCGCTTCCACCTCGATCCTGTCGTACGGCTCGTCGGCGATCGCCTCGGCCCTCGCTTCATAGAAATCCTCGGTGCGGGAATAGCCTTGCACCTTGGCGCGAACTTGCCCCTCGACCAAAACCTTGACCGTGCCATCGGGCAGCTTCAAGAGCTGAAGGACCGAAGCGAGAGTGCCGGTGGAAAAGATCGCATCCGTCGCCGGATCGTCGTCGGCGGCCGCCATTTGGGTCGCAAGAAGGATGAGCTTGTCGCCCCGCATGACCTCTTCGAGGGCGCGAATTGACTTCTCGCGGCCAACGAAAAGCGGCACGATCATATGCGGAAAAACCACAATGTCGCGCAGCGGCAGAACCGGATAGGTGTCGATCGTGCCGGGGGAAGCGGGCTCGCGCTTTTGGGTCATACCATCGTCCTATCCGGAGTATTTTTAATCTATATCGAAGAGATGGCGGCGCGGCGGTTCCGTTTCAAGAAGGCCCTGGCCGCCTCGCGGCCTCTCGAAGCACCTGCATGATGGCGTTGCGCGCTCAAGCGCTTGCGCCGGTTTTTTCACTGCGTTCGGCGTAAATGTAGAGAGGACGGGAGTCTCCCTCGACAACATCTTGGCCGATGACGACCTGTTCAACGCCGTCGAGGCCGGGAAGATCGAACATCGTATCGAGGAGGATGCCTTCCATGATGGAGCGCAACCCGCGCGCGCCCGTGCGTCTCTCGATGGCTTTTTTGGCTACGGCTTTCAGGGCCTCGTCCTGGAAGGTGAGCTTGGTATTTTCCATTTCGAACAAGCGCTGATATTGCTTGACGAGCGCGTTTTTCGGCTCGGTCAGGATTCTCTTCAAAGAATCTTCATCGAGATCGTCGAGCGTTGCGATGACCGGCAATCTGCCGACGAATTCCGGAATCAATCCGAATTTCAGCAAATCTTCCGGTTCGACTTTCCGGAAAATCTCGCCGGTCCGGCGATCGTCCGGCGATTGGACCGTCGCGCCAAATCCGATCGACGTGCTCTTGCCGCGTGTCGAGATGATCTTTTCGAGGCCGCCAAAGGCGCCGCCGCAAACGAACAAAATGTTTGTCGTATCGACCTGCAGAAATTCTTGCTGCGGGTGTTTGCGTCCGCCTTGCGGCGGGACCGAAGCGATCGTGCCTTCCATGATTTTGAGGAGCGCTTGCTGGACACCTTCGCCCGACACATCCCGGGTGATCGACGGATTGTCGGATTTGCGCGAAATCTTGTCGATCTCGTCGATATAGACGATCCCGCGTTGCGCCCGCTCGACATTATAATCGGACGCTTGAAGAAGTTTTAAAATGATGTTCTCAACATCCTCGCCGACATAGCCAGCCTCGGTCAGTGTCGTCGCGTCGGCCATCGTGAAGGGCACGTCGAGAATTCGCGCCAAGGTCTGCGCCAACAAAGTTTTGCCGGAACCGGTCGGGCCGATCAATAGAATGTTCGATTTCGCAAGCTCCACATCAGAGTGCTTGGCCGCATGATTGAGGCGCTTGTAATGATTGTGGACAGCAACCGACAACACCCGCTTGGCTTGCGGCTGGCCGATGACGTAGTCGTCCAGAACCTTGCAGATTTCCCTGGGAGTAGGGACGCCGTCGCGGCTTTTGACAAGCGAGGATTTGTTCTCTTCGCGGATGATATCCATGCAAAGTTCGACGCATTCATCGCAGATGAAAACCGTCGGGCCGGCAATGAGCTTGCGCACCTCATGCTGGCTCTTGCCGCAAAACGAGCAATAGAGCGTGTTTTTCGAGTCGCTGCCGCCGACCTTGGTCATCGAACGTCTCCGTATTCGCCGAAGTCATGTGCGAGCTTCGGTCACGCGTGAAAGGCGGCGGACGCCCGCCACTGGCTGGCGGATAGGCACACGAACCAGCCATGCTCAATTCTTGCCCAGACTTGCTGACGCGGCTGCCGCTTTCACGCCGCACCCATTCTCCTTCAAAACACGCGCGGCCCCGGTCCACCGCCACCCCCGGCCGTGCCGAAGGCTTAAAACCGCGCCAAAGCTCTGCCACGCCAACCAACGCAAGTCCACGCGATTTTTTCGATTAACCTAGATGCCTTTCGTTACGATTTTGCGCGGCGATCGCGGATTGAGCGGTTCACGTCGGGCTGTTTACACGGAAGGACTATATATGAGCAATCTTAACGCCAAAACAATCGATATTCCTACGCCAGGGCGGTGCGGCCATGGCGAGGGGCCCCCGCACGGCGCCGCGTCGAGGAATCGGCCCGCCGACCATATCATAAGCCGCCACAACTATTAAGAAACAGGCAAGGATGCGTTCGCTTTACTTTCCGCCAGCGGCATTTCGTCGGGCCGCCTCTCAATAACATGATCCACGATACCAAATTCTTTCGCCTCGTCGGCGGACATAAAGTGGTCGCGATCCAGGGTCTTTTCAATCACATCGTAATCCTGGCCGGTATGGCGGACGTAGATATCGTTCAACCGCTTCTTGACCTTCATGATATCTTCGGCATGCCGAACAATATCGGAAGCCTGACCCTGGAAGCCGCCGGACGGCTGATGGACCATGATTCGCGCGTTCCGCAATGCGTAACGCGCTTTTGTCTCTCCGGCGCAAAGGAGCAGCGAACCCATGGAGGCGGCCTGCCCGACGCAGAGGGTTGATACCTTGGGCTTTATAAACTGCATCGTATCGTAGATCGCAAGGCCCGACGTCACCACGCCGCCCGGCGTATTGATGTACATCGCGATTTCCTTCTTCGGGTTTTCCGCCTCAAGAAACAACAATTCGGCGATGATCACCGATGCAACATGGTCATCGACCGGTCCCGTCAGAAAAATGATCCGCTCGCGCAAAAGCCGGGAATAGATGTCGAAACCGCGCTCACCGCGGCTCGTATTCTCGATAACTTGAGGAATGAGGTAATTATCGTAGATCTCAATCGGACTGCGATCGCGCATGGTGGAGGCTTTCCTGATGAATACGCCCGCGCCGGGACGGCACGAAGGTCGCGCCCTCTCTTGACAAGTAAGGATACCATATCGGCGCGAAAATGCGAACAATCCTTTGGTTTGGGTTAAGCGCGAGGGATCATCGCACGCTCTCAGGGACAGTTTCGCGACCGGCGTCGCTTGCGTCTTCCTCGCCGACCTTCAGCAGCTCCTCCCGCGAAACGGTCCTTTCGGTCAGCTTGACCTGAGAAATTATGTGGTCTACCACTTTTTCCTCGAAAAGCGGGGCCCGGATCTCCGCCAAGGCGGCGGCATTTTTGCGATAATAGTCCCACACGGTCTTTTCTTGGCCGGGGAATGAGCGCGCCCGCTTAGCCACAGCCTGACTGACCTCCTCGTCCGAGACCTTGATGTCCGCCTTTGTTCCGACTTCAGCCAAGAGGAGGCCGAGCCGCACCCTCCGTTCGGCGATCTTTAAATAGTCCGCGCGCGCTGCCTCCTCGGTCGTGTTGTCGTCCTCGAAGCTGCGCCCGCTCCGCTTTTGCTCGGCCTCGATCTTGCGCCATACGACGGCGAATTCCTGTGCAACTAGCCCTTCGGGCACAGCGAAAACATATCTCTTGTCGAGCGCATCAAGGAGATCGCGTTTCCATTTCTCCCGCGAGGCCGCGTGATGATCGCGTTCGATATTGGCGCGGATGGTGGCTTTGAGTCCGGCCAGATCCTCTAAGCCAAAACCTTTCGCGAATTCATCACCGATTTCGACCTCGGCCGGGGCCGCTACACGCTTCAGCGTCACCTCGAAGGCCGCCGCCTTGCCCTTGAGGCGGGCGACGCCATAGTCAGCCGGGAACGTCACCAAAATTGTCCGGCTTTCGCCGGCCTTCATGCCGGCGATTTGCGCTTCGAATCCCGGGAGGAAACTGTCCGAACCGAGGACGACGTCGATATCTTCGCCGGAACCGCCCTCGAAGGACGCGCCGTCGATCGTGCCGGTAAAATCGAGCGTCGCCTTGTCGCCATTTTCAGCGGCGGCCTCTGCGTCTTTTGCCGTGTAAACGCGATTACCCTCGGCGAGCCTGGTTAGGACCTGGTCGACGTCGGAGCCGGTTACCCCGGCCGTAAGCCGCTCAATCTCGATGTCCTCGAAGCCGCCGGCCTCGATCTTCGGCAACACTTCGAGCGTGACGGTATAGGCGAGATCGGCTTGCGCTTCAAAAACCTTCTCGATTTCTTGGCTATCCTCCGGAAAATCGATCTTGGGATTCATGGCAAGCCGCAGTTGATTGTCCTCGACAATCTTGCGATTGGCCTCGTTCACAGCGTCCTGGACAACTTCGGCCATGATCGAGCGGCCATAAAGCCGCTTGAGGTGAGAAACTGGAACCTTGCCCGGACGAAATCCTGGAATGGCCGCCTTGGCCTTGACCTCGGCGAGCTGGCCCTCGACCTTCTCCGCGAGATCGGCGGCGGCGAGCACCACCGTGAATTCGCGCTTGAGGCCTTCCGCGCGGGTTTGAGTGACTTCCATTCGAAACAAACCTTTTTTGAATTCGTCCTTCCAAGCTACGATTCCGCCTTTGGCGGGCCGCCGCAATATATCGCCGCCGCCGTTGACCGCGACACGCAAGAATTAAACCGCGCGGCGCGCCGGGGCGCGCTGGTGCGGGCGGAGGGACTCGAACCCCCACGATTTTCACCACCGGAACCTAAATCCGGCGCGTCTACCAATTCCGCCACGCCCGCGCGCCGCGTGAGCCCGCCCCGGCAACGTTCCCGCGCCAGGCTGTATAACAACCGCCGCGGTTCCTTGCACGGCAAAATATGGCAAAAATTTCCCGCCGTTGGGCAAAGTTGCGCTGCCATCGCCCTCTCCCGAGGCCGCGCCGCAATCCCTATGACTGGGGGAGGTCATGCTGGTCGCACCATGCGAGAAATTCCGCAATCGCGGAGCCATAGCCGCGGCGCGCGTGCGGATTGCGGATGTTGCTGACGAAGAAATCCCAAAAAGCGCGTCTGCGCGCGTTCGCCGGGGGCCGCAACCTGCGCCGGAAAGATGTTCGTCCAAGGCGACAAGCGCGGTCTGTTCACGCTATGGCGTCACGCGCGACGTTCTCCCGCAAAAACCCGGTGTAGCCCGCTTCGTCCAGAGCGCCCGCCGCCAAAGCAATAACCGCATCAGTGGCGGCGGCTTCCGGCGCCGTAAAAAGGTAGCCATTCAATTCAAGAAACAGAATCCCAATGACAAAACCCGTGCGATTGTTGCCGTCGATGAAAGGATGGTTCTTCACGATGCCGCTTGTGTAAGCGCTCGCCATGGCAATGATGCCGGCGCGTTCCTCAAAGGTGAACATTTGGCGGGCTCGGGCGAGCGCCGAATTCAGCATGCCTTCGTCTCGCACACCCTGTGTGCCGCCGTGTAGCGCGAGCAGCCGATCATGCAGGACGAGCGCGTCAAAAACCTCAATCCAAATCGGCTCCGGCCGCTCATTGCGCCAGGACATGCAAGGTGTTGCGGTAGCGCTTCATGATGTTGTCAGCGGCTTCCATCTTGCGCGCAAATTGCGGGTCATAGGGCGTCAGCCGATAGCCTCCCTCAGGACACTCGACAGCATAAAGCGTGTCGCCTTTAGCGACGCCCATGCGCGCAAGCATTTCTTTCGGGATGACGACGCCGGTCGAGGTGCCGACGGTAGTGAGCTTGAGCGAGGTCATGGGTGGAGTACTCCCATACATATAGGAATTATAATATCAGCTTCCATCGGCGCGATCAACGACCCGGTATAGCCAAGGTCGAGAAGTAGCGGCACGTGCGCCGGGCGAACACCACAGCCGCGAGCGCAACAGCTCACGCTCGAAGATCAACTCCTTCGGAAGCCGCTCGAAAAACTGGTCGAACCGCGCCTCATGCGCCTGCGCCTCGGCCACGCCGGCCTGCCGTTCCAGCGCCTTCAGCTCGTAAAACTTGTTCTTCGGGAAATCGAGGCCCTTCCATTCGATGTCTTCATGGCGCGGCTATTTAGTCTCAACGTCCTCGAGCTTGACACCACGCCCCGTGCGCAGGCTGTTCCGCGCCTCCTCAATGCGCCGGAGAAAACGAGGGTCATGTTCGAGGCGATAGTCGAACCAGTCCTCCTCTGATTCGAATCCAATCAACACGCCGGCCGGTTTGCCATGACGCGTGATAACGATTTCTTGCTTTTCGGCCTCCCGAAGATAACGGGATAGATCGTCCTTGATTTCCGAGAGCGAAACCTCCTTCACCCCTGATTTCCGAACTGTGCGAGCCATGATCCGGTCTCCGATTTGGCCACGATCGCCAAAATCTCGACGGTCGTGCCGGAAACGTCATAGAACACCCGGACGTCGCCGGCGCGCAGCCGGTATTGGGGCCGCCGCAATCCCCGCAATCTTTTGATCCGGCTACGGCTCGTTATCTCGGGCTCGTGCCTCAGATGGGTTTCAAGCGCAGCTCCCGCGGCGATCCGGACATGCGCTTTGATACTCCTGAGGTCTTCGACAGCTTCTGGAGCGAGGATGATGTCGAAGGGCATTCTGGCCAGATTTTAGCCAGAGTTGCCGGTTGGTCAAACATTGGAAAGCCGGAGGGCGCGAACGGTAGCGCAGTGGTGGTCACGCCAAACGCGCGGCAGCGTGCTCTGGCGAACTGGCGCGCCGGAAAGATTCGAACTCCCGGCCCGTCGATTCGAAGTCTAGTGCCCTATCCAACTGAGCTATCTCGATCCCAATCCGCTGGTGCGAATCGGGGCCGAGGTATCGCCTTCGCCTGACGGGCGAGGGCGAATTTGGCGCGGCATCATTTGAACCTACGGCACATAGCCATTGAGCGTCAGAGCCGGCCTTGGCTCACGCGGCCGGCCGGATGGTGTCCTTGGGCGCGAGTTCCCAGCGATCGGGCGAACGCGACAGGCGGGAGCGCAGGAGTTCGCGCTCGAGCGCGAATTCCCCGGGCAGCCGGCCGGCAAAAGGCTTGAACTGCTCCTCATGCGCTTGCGCCTCGGCGGCGCCGGCGTCGCGGCCGACCGCCATCAGCTCGTAATAATGGGCCGCCGGGAAATCGATGCCCTTCCATTCGATGTCCTCGCGCCGAGGCATAAACCCAATCGGGCTTTCGACGGCATGGCCGCGGCCTTGCACCCGGTCGACGATCCATTTGAGCACGCGCATGTTCTCACCAAAACCCGGCCAAATGAATTTGCCGTTCTCGTCCTTGCGAAACCAGTTCACCCTAAAAATCTGCGGCGGATTGGCGAGGCGGCGCCCGAAATTAAGCCAATGGCCGAAATAATCGGCCATGTTGTAGCCGCAGAAGGGCAGCATCGCCATCGGATCACGTCGCATCGCCGCCTGGCCGATAGCGGCCGCCGTGGCCTCAGAGCCCATCGTCGCGGCGATATAGACGCCGTGCCCCCAGTTGAAGGCCTGGAACACGAGCGGTAAATCCTTGCTCATACGGCCGCCGAACACAAAGGCGGAGATCGGCACGCCTTCCGGCTTCTCCCAATCCGGGTCGATCGACGGGCATTGGCTTGCCGGCGCCGTGAAACGGGCATTTGGATGCGCGGCCGGGCGCCCGCAGCCGGGCGTCCAGTCCTCGCCCTTCCAGTCGATAAGATGCGCCGGCGGCTCGCCGGTCATCCCCTCCCACCAGACATCGCCGTCGTCGGTCAGTGCGGTATTGGTGAAAATGGAGTTCTTGCCGATCGTCTGCATCGCGTTGGGATTGGACTGCCCGTTCGTGCCGGGCGCGACGCCGAAAAACCCCGACTCTGGATTGATCGCGCGAAGCGTCCCGTCCGGCGCCTTCTTGATCCAGGCGATGTCGTCGCCGACGGTGCTCACTTTCCAGCCCTCAAACCCTTTCGGCGGCACCAGCATCGCGAGATTGGTCTTGCCGCAGGCGCTCGGGAAGGCGGCGCCGAGATAGGTTTTCTCGCCGTTCGGGGCTTTAATGCCCATGATCAGCATGTGCTCGGCGAGCCAGCCTTCATCGCGCGCCATGACTGAGGCGATGCGCAGCGCAAGACACTTTTTACCGAGGAGAGCATTGCCGCCATAGCCGGAGCCGTAGGACCAGATCTCGTAGGTCTCGGGGAAATGCACAATGTATTTGCGTTTGATGTCGCCGTCGCACGGCCACGGCACGTCCTTTTGCCCTGGTTTGAGCGGCGCGCCCACCGAGTGCATGCACGGAATGAAGAAGCCGTCGCTACCTAGCGCATCGAGCACGGCCTTTCCCATGCGGGTCATGATCCGCATGTTGACGACGACATAAGGGCTATCGGAGAGCTGCACGCCGATTTTGGCGATCGGCGAGCCGATCGGCCCCATGCTGAATGGGATGACGTACATCGTACGGCCGGCCATGCAGCCGTCGAACAGCCCGCGTAAGGTCGTGCGCATTTCCGCCGGCGGCGCCCAGTTGTTGGTGGGGCCGACGTCGTCCTTGCTGGTTGTGCATATAAATGTCCGGTCTTCGACCCGGCCCACGTCGGACGGGTGCGAACGGGCCAAATAGGAATTTGGGCGCTTCTTGGGATTGAGGCGAATGAACGTACCGGCGTCGACCATCATTTGGCACAGCCGGTCGTTTTCCTCCTGGCTTCCGTCAACCCAGACGACCTCGCGGGGCTTGCACAGCGCCGCCATTTCGCCAACCCAGGCGCGCAGCTTGCCGTTGTTTGCCGGACCGTTTACGATTGCATCCATCTACATTTCCTCCTGACGTTTCGTGTTCACACGCGCCGCGCGGGCAGCCTCAAAATCCCGGCCTGCTACGCCGCCCATACTAGCTTCGCGGGCGTCCATGCAATCATACCCAAACGGGCGGCATCAGCCGGGGCTAACCTGGCGCCACGCATGGCGACCTTGTCGTTGCGTGAGCGGCCGGTATGAATTCCCGTTTCGGCGGAACGCGCTCCGCCTTTCGCGCCAATCGCCGCGCCGCGCAGGATCGTTTCTTCCACGATTCGCGGAGCCTCAAATTGGACGAAATGCCACGCGCGTCCTTGCGAGCGAAGCTCTCGGCTCCAAAGGCAGGATCGAGATGACCGGTCTTGCGCACCGTTGTCTTTCTCGCTTGGCCGCGCTGGCAGGAAACTCAATGGCTAATATACGACTATCGGCGGCGTGGCTAGATGTCATGTCTATACCGGGCGATCGCGGCGCCACGTCAAAACCGTATTCACGGCATAGTTCCAGACCGGCGTTATACCCAACCCGCGGACGCCCGCCATACCACGCTAGGCCCACGTAATACAGAACGACAGAACCGGAAGTAATGCCGGGCGAACATTGCCTTTCAGGCGTTGCGGGAACAGGCGAAGGCTAACGGTTGTTATGAGGTGCATCCCGCTCAGCAACCCTCGCCCAAAAGGCGCGGGTTTGGAACCCTTAACGAGACATTCATGGCGGCTCATGCCATGGCAGCCGCTACCCGCCAGCGGCCAGGTAGCAGTCGATGTCCCGGATGAATTCCAAGAAACCTATTCGAAAGCGGCGCCATGGGCCACACTCCACTGCCCTGGCGTTCCTGCGTTGTCCACCGCCCCGGTCCCCCGCCGCGGACGCGCAACCGGTTGGGCAAATGCAGTTCAAGCGCCGTCAGGATAGGGCGATTCAATACTTTGCGGTAACTGGAGACCCGCAGGTCCAAATTACATCGATCCGCGGTCCGTACAACGGATCGTAACTCTGGCTGAAGGCATAACACTCCATATTTGGCCGATGATAGACATATCCGTAAGGGTAGGGGTGACCAAAAAACGGCATTCCCTCGACGGTTCCCAGCGGCCGAGCCTGCGAGGGAAACGGCAACACCATCATGCAAAGACACGAAGCCGCCGCACCAAGTTTCCGGAGGATCATTTTGGCAGTCCATTATTTCGACAAGGATCGCAAGTTCTATCGCATAAGTTGCGGCCTGGAGCAAGCGGGACTGCCTCTTCCTTCAGGTTAGGCGCCGGGTCGATGCAAATTTGACACAGTTCTGGAGCGAAGGCGGTCAGGCCTTTTGCCACCTGTCGCCAATAAAATGCCGGGGAGCCGACCTTGCTCGCCAGCGAAACCCAAGATCGCGGATTTCAGCTTCGAGGCATTCGACCTCGAGCCGCAGCGCCCGGCCGGCCGAAAAGATCAACTCCACGGAACCTTGCGGCGGCTCGGTTTCCCTAAAGCCGATGTGCAAGAGATTGAGAATGAGCGCCTCGTCGCGGCAATGAAAGCCCCGGCACGTGACCTTGAGCACGCGCCCGAAATGCACGCCCGTCCGGGCCCGCTCGCAGCAAGGGCGTCCCCTTTGTTTTTCGGCGGCCCGCACCCAGTCGAACCTCGAAGCTACCATCGCGAATTGTTTGGATTGCGGTAAAAAGGCCATGTCGCCGACCCGCACCAAGGCGTCTTGAAGATTTGCCGCGATCACCGCGAGATCGTCGGCGTCGAAGGCGATCAATCGAGGTAAGTCCGGCATCGGCGCCTC
>JBQTKC010000369.1:0-18693 GCA_052386575.1 Beijerinckiaceae bacterium | reverse complement strand
CGACCGCCGCCGCATCGGCGACGTCGAGTGCCTCGGCGTGGACATTGACGCCGCGTGCTTTGAGAATTGCGATTGCCTCCCGCGCCTCGGGGCTCGCCGCGCCGCTTCGCCCGGCAAGGACGAGATGCCGCGCGCCTCGCTCGGCAAGCCAGCGCGCCGCCGCAAGACCGAATCCGCTGCAGCCTCCCGTAACAAGATGCGTCTTGTCCGGCGCGGGCTTAAACTGGCGGCGCGGCGCAATTGCAAGCTCGCCTGCCTCGGGCGGCGTGATGACGATTTTGCCGACATGGTCGGACTGCTGCATGAGCCGCATTGCGTCGATGAATTCGCGCGCCCTAAAAGTGCGATACGGCAACGGGGATAATTCGCCGTCCGCGATAAGCGCGATGACTTCTTTGAACAGTTGCCGGGCTTTGTCCGGTTGCGCGAGCATGAACTGGTCGAGATCGACGCCGAAGTAGGTAAGGTTGTTGCGGAACGGGCGCAGACCGATATGCGTGTTCGCCAGATAGTCGCGTTTGCCGAGTTCCACAAAGCGTCCGAATGGGGCGAGCAACCCGATAGTCAGCTCCATCGCCTCGCCCGCAAGACTATTGAGCGCGACCGCCACGCCGCCGCCCGTCACCCGGCGCACGCCATCGACGAAACCATGGGCACGCGCGTCAAAGACATGTTCGGCGCCAAGCGCCGCGGCGAGATCGCGTTTTTCAATCGAGCTCGCGGTCGCGATGACCCGCGCGCCGCGCCAGCGAGCGACCTGCAAAGCCGCGAGTCCGACGCCGCCCGCACCGCCATGGATAAGAACCCATTCGCCGCGCGCGAGACGGGCGCACGAGACGAGTGCGTAATAGGCGGTGAGAAAGGCGACCGGAATGGTGACGGCGGCTTCGAGGGGCAGGCCTTGCGGGAGCCTTGCCACCGTTCTTGCGTCCACGGTGACATGGGTGGCGAACGCTCCTCCGGCAATCGCGACAACGGCATCGCCGGGGTTGAGATCGTCGACTTCCGCTCCCGTCGCGATGACATGGCCCGCGCATTCCAGGCCGAGGGCCGGACCGGCCAACCCGCCTTCGAGCATTTCGTCTGGCAGAACCGACAGCCCCCACATGACGTCGCGGAAGTTAAGACCGGTTGCCGCGACGGCTATTTCCACTTGCCGGGGTCCGGGCGGCTGGCGCTCGATCGGCATCCAGCGGATGCGGTCGAGGCCGATCCCCTCGCCCTTTTCGAGCCGGCTTGCTGGACAAGGCGGCTGCTGCGCCGCTGTGGCGACCGACTCGCGCGCTTGCAAACGCACGACCCTTGTGGAATGCGCGTCGAGAATGATTTCCGTCTCGGCCGTCCCGGAAAGAATGATGTCGGCGAGCCGGCGCGCTTTGACGGCTGCCGGTAAGCCGGGGTCGAGATCGGCGCGGCGCAGGTCAAGCGCTGGAAACTCGTTGGCGACGCTGCGTGTAAAGGCCCAAAATCCGGTTTCGGCGGGATCCGCCGCTCCCGGTGCGGCGCGCAGCGCGCCAGGGCTTTCGATCCAAAGCCGCCGCTTGTGGTTTCCATGGTGCACGGCGAAGTTTTTGAGAGAAAGACATCGCTCCGCGAGATGCCCGGCTGATGTCGCGCCAGCCGCCATGTCGGGCGCGAGAAAGACGATCGTGTCGGCGTCGGCGAAAGAAAGCCGTTCGAACGCACGCTCGTCCACGATCATGCAATCAGCGCCGGCGGCCTCCAACAAGCTCGCGAGCATGCTGGCGATTTCGGCCTGCCGCGGGTCGCTCAGGCCGGCGATCGCCACCTTGGCCGGAAGATATCGCCGCCCGGCGGATGGCGGCATTTGTCCGGCGACGAAAACCGCTGGACCGGCCGCGGTCGCAATCGTCTTGATCGCGAGGCCGCGCAAGGGGGTGACCGCGAAACGCGCCGCCCAATCGGACAGCGAGGAAAGCGATTCTGCCTCGGTCTCCGTGCCAAGAGCCCGGCCCCCAAGGAGACCAAACACAAGATCGCGGAAGAGCGAAGGCGCCGGCTCGATCGCGGCCAGCATGGAGCTGGGGGCCATCGCTTCAATAACCCGCGCGAGCAGCGCGGCATTCGGCGCGATCCGGTGCAATGTGTCCGCCGCGACGACGAGATCGAAGGAGCCAGAGAGATTTTCGAGGCCATCGGCAAAGCAGATCCATGGCTCCCGCGTAAAAGCCAGGCGGGCGCGTTCGAGACGCCGGGGATTAGGATCGGCGATCGTCAGCCGTCCGCCGTGCGCTTTTGCCAGTGCCGCCGCGTGCCACGACAGAGGGCCATGGCCGATCTGCAGGATCCGTAGCGCCCGGTCGCGCGGCCAGGATGTTTGCGAGCGGCGCAGAAGTTCAGCAATGAGCTTCGCCGCCGCGGCAACCGTGACCGATCCGATTTCGAACGAATCGATCATGGAGGCGGTACTCGGGGCCATCTCGCTGTCGCCCGCCGCCGCAGCCTCCATCACGGCGCTGGCGCGAGCTGCCAGCAAAAGCTCGGCGGACCGATGCGGGTAATTCTCGGCGATACTCCGCAAAATATCTCCAGGAGCGGGAAGTGGAGCACCATCCGCCAAAACGAACAGTTCGCCATCGGAACGGACGAGGCCACTCTTTTCGAGCGCAACCAGCATATTGACGAGCCACAAGCGCCTCGCCGCGGGGAACCGTCCCGCCGCGATCAGCCGGTCCGGGGCGCAAACGCCGTCAATCGCCAGCGCGCAGGCAAGGCGGTGGGCCGCCGCGGTGGCCCATCCTTCGATCAACATCAAATCCGGCGGCAATGTAGTCCCGGCGGCCGCCATCTCCGGTGCCACCGCTTTGACCAACAAGTCGAGCGAAAGCGGAGGATCGCCCGGGTGCGCGGTTGGCTCGTCGGCTAGGATTAAGGCTGGTACGAGAGAATGGCTGGCGAGGTCGCCCGCCCCGCGCGGACGTACCGCTTGGTAGCGCACATCCTGCAACCTCGCGATGAGTGCGCCATCGGCGTCGATCAGCGC
This sequence comes from Beijerinckiaceae bacterium, assembly GCA_052386575.1. GTDB lineage: Bacteria > Pseudomonadota > Alphaproteobacteria > Rhizobiales > Beijerinckiaceae > Methylocapsa. The sequence goes on along the minus strand of JBQTKC010000369.1, from coordinate 15,689 downwards.
AAAATCGGCGACAATGGCACGCGCGTCGTGGCTGCGGACGTCGATTCGCGCCCGCGCGATCGCGGCGCCGGGTTTTTCCAGCCTAATCTCGCCGAAGCGGACAGGCAAATAGGCGGCGGGCCGGGGGTTCGCGGCATTATCGGCGAAGAGCAGAATCAGACCGTGGAAACACGCATCGAGGCGAGCCGGATCGATGCCATACTCGGGGAGTGCCGCCGCCGCGGCCAGATCGACGAGGATGACATCTTTGCCGATCCGCGAGGCGGTCAAGACTTGCTGGTAGGCGGGACCGAATTCGAGGCCAAAATGGCGCGCGGCGGAATAGAGGTCGGCGCCAAGGACACGCTTTGTGCGCGACCTTGGGATCGCGGAGATGGCGGCGGATGGCGCCGCTTTAAAGATAACTTTGGCCTTGGCATGGCCGACAAAAGGAGCGTCGCTCAACCGCGCCCGGCTCATGATCTCGATCGTGCCCGTAGCCGGCGCCGCCCGGCATAAGATCTCGCGCGAGACGTTTGGAGAAAACACCATAGGCTGGGCGATTTCGAGGCCATCGATCGTCGCGGTTTCCGCGCCGGTCCAATCGCGCGCGACGGTGAGCGCCATTTCAACGAAGGCGGCACCAGGAAGAAGCACTTGACCGTCGACGCGATGGTCGGCGAGACCGGGCACGAGCAACGGGTCGAGTTGCGCGCGCCATTCGAGCGAATCGGACGAAAGACGGGCGCCGATGAGCGGATGCGATGGACGCACGCGGAGCCATCCCGTCGATTCGGAAGTTTCCGCCAGCCGGTAGGACTTGCGCCTCCACGGATAGGCGGGCAGGTCCGCCACCGGGCCTGGATCGTCGCCGAATGCGCGTTTAGCGTCAATTCGCGCGCCAAGCGACAAGGCAAGCGCAACCGCATGGCGGAAGGGATCGCTGGAGACTGGCTTTTGCTCGTGGATGTCGAGCGCGGCAATCGGCGCTTCCGATAACTCGGCAATCTTTCTAAGATCGGCGAGCAGCACCGGGCCAGGCCCGATCTCGACAAAAACACGCGCACCAAGACGTATCGCGAGCTGCACGCCTTCCATGAAGCGCACCGGTTCGCGGACATTGCGCCACCAATATCTTGCGTCGAGGCTGGGGCTAGAAACGACGCCTCCGTCCACCGTCGAGAGAAAACTTGCCCGGCTCGACCCCGGCCGAAGCCCTTTGAGATCGGCAATGAACGGTGCCTCGACTGGCGCCATGAGGTCGCTGTGGAACGGGTAGGCGAGATCAAGGCGGCGCATGCGCGCTTTATGGGCGCGGCCGAGCTTGGCGGCTTGATCCAAAGCAAAACTTGGCCCCGCGACCGTGAAGCTGCGGGGCGAATTATATGCCGCTATGGCGAGCCCGGGCACCTTGCGGACCAGCGTCTCGATCACCTCGAGCGGGCTAAAGACCGCGGCCATGCCGCCGGCGCCGCGGACGGTCTCCTGGTGGAGGCTGCGGAAATAAATCACCTGGACAGCGCTTTCGAGGTCGAGAATGCCGGCCGCCTCGGCGGCGGCGATTTCACCCACGCTGTGGCCGAGGACGATGACCGGGGTGAGGCCGGACTCCGCGAGGCATTGCCTCGCCGCAACCTGGATCGCGAAGATAAGCGGTTGGGCGACGCTGGTCTTTTGGAGGCGCGCGGCGAGGCCGGAGCTAAACATTGTTTCGGCGAGGGACCAGCCTGAAAGGCCGAGGAAAATGCGGTCAATCTCATTGAATTGCGCACGGAAAACCGGATTCGCCTCGTATGCGGCCCGGCCCATGCCTGGCCATTGGCCGCCATTGCCTGAAAACACAAAGGCGACCGGCGCGGCGCGCGCAACCGCAGTGCCGGCGATTGCTGTCGAGCCCAGGGCAACCTTGCCGCCGGCTTGGTCCAGCGCCTCAACCAGCGCCCTAGGCTCGTCAAGCGGGATCACGAGTCTTTCGGAATGGAGTTCGCGCCGGTGACCCGTCGCGGCGGCGATCCGCTGCGTTTCCGCGACGCCGGCGCGAGCGAGCCGAACCGCATATTGGCGCGCAAGGTCCGCCAAGCCATCCCGGGTCTGGGCGGAGAGCAGCAAAAACCGGGGCGCGTTCGCCGGGACATCCCGATTCGCGCGCGGCGGCGGGTCGGCGAGGATCACATGCGCATTCGTGCCGCCAAAACCTAACGAGCTGATCCCAGCATAACGCACGCGGCCTTTGCGGGGCAGTGCGAGGGGCGCGGCGCACACCGATAGGTTGAGATCGGCAAAGGGAATGTCGGGATTTGGTTCATCGAAATGCAGCGAGCACGGCAATTCGTCGTGCTCGAGTGCAAGCATCGCCTTCAATAAGCCCGCAAGTCCAGATGCCGGTTCGGTATGGCCGATATTCGTCTTGATCGAACCGATTGGCAAAGGCCTTGTCCGCCGCTGGCCCAAAACCTCGCCGATCGCGGCGGCCTCGACTGGATCGCCGGCGCGCGTTCCTGTCCCATGCGCCTCGATGAAGGCGACCGCATCCGGATTGATGCCATTCTTCAAATAGCCCCGTTCAAGGAGAGCAGCCTGGTGCGCCTTTGAGGGCAAGGAGATGCCGGCCGTGCGGCCATCGGAATTGCTGAGCGAGCCGGCGATCACCGCATGGACGCGATCGGCGTTGGTGCGAGCGGCGGCGCCTGCCCGCAGGACGAGGACGATGCCGCCTTCGGCGCGAACATAGCCATCGGCCTTCGCCGAAAATGCCCGGCAAAGACCGGTCGGCGACAGCATCGTCGCTTGCGAAAAGCTGATGAAGCCGAAAGGACTGGCCAAGATGTTCACGCCGCCGACAATTGCCGTGTCGATCCTGCCGCATTGGATCGCCGCGACCGCCGCATCCAGTGCGACGAGCGACGATGAGCACGCCGTATCGACCGTGAAGCTAGGCCCATGGAGGTCGAAGACGTAGGAAATGCGATTTGATAAAATCGCGAGCGAATTGCCGGTGGCGAAATAGGCGTCCGCGGCGGCTGCGTCATGCAGCCTGAGATTACCGTAATCGAGCGCCGAGCCGCCGACGAACACGCCGGTCTCCGCTCCAGCAATTTCCGACGGACGAATGCCGGCATCTTCGAGAGCTTCAAAAGTGAGTTCGAGCAGCAGCCGCTGCTGCGGATCCATTTGCTCGGCCTCGCGCGGGGAAATGCCGAAGACGGCGGGATCGAAGCCCCAGATATCGTCAAGTACGCCAGCCGCCCAGGAATAACTGCGGCCTCGCTCCTTCGGGCGCGGATGGGCCAGCAGTTCCAAAGGCCACCGATCCGGGGGGATGCGGGAAACCGTGCACCGGCCGGCCGAAAGCAAATCCCAAAGCTCGCCGGTGGTGTTGGCTCCGGGCAATCTGCACGCGCGCCCAATGATCGCGATTTCCAAACTGTCCAAATTGACCGATGCTCGGCGACCGCTCTGCTGTCTTCTCATAATCCTGCCTGATTTATAATAGTTAATTCAAACTGAGCGGCGTCCACTCCCACAGGATTGCGGCAATCTTTGTATGATCTGCTTCTTTCTCATATAGCCGCGAATGCGCTTTGCCTAGAGCTATGGAAGCAATTCCCCTGGAAAACCGTCACGGGAGATTAAGACTAATTAAATTACGCCACTAGGCGCGAACGTCTCACGGAAAACAAACATATAACAACTCAAACGTCGGCATTTATAATGTATTTCCTCATTGACCATGATATTCTCGTATTTTATGTCCTTATTGTGGCAACTGAAAGTTATTCATTTGCAAAAACTGTATTCCGTGACTCTTTGACATGCATTGTTAATTCTAGTATATATTGTAATTCCACGTGCGGTGTCCATTTTAAATCACACAGAATGTTATATTATTCCAACTATGCTTCTGATGATTAGCTAACGTAGCATTCACGATAAAAACAAACGATGGGGTCAACTTCCAGCGTGTCGCCATGTCGCCAAATTATTCTGAAAATGTCCGGTTCAAACCGATTCCTTCGCAGTCGAGGATACCAAGGAACGATGCTGGATAGATCGCCAAAGTCCGCTGCCGGAATGCTGCCAAAGCTGCGTTTTGGCACGCAAACGCGCGAACCGCGCGTGAGCCCTTGGTTTTCGATAGAAAGCTTGAACCGGCTTGCCACAAAGGCCGGGCGAGGCTTGCAAATACCCGGTTCATTGGCCACCGGCGCGGCCCAAGCACGGACCGCGATGGACGCGCGGCCATCTTGGCTTTGGCGCAGCTTCCTTGTCCTCGTCCTTGCCCCCGTCGTCGTGAGCTCCATCTATTTCTGCTTCCTTGCCTCCGATCAGTTCGGGTCCGAAATGCGCTTCGCCGTAAGAGGCGCGACGGAGCAGCTTCCCGGCAGCGATGCCCTGGCGGCATCCGGACTGGGTACTTTGGCGTCCCTCAATTCCAATCAAGATGTCTTTATCGTCGCCGATTATATCGCCAGCCGTTCTATGATCGACGATCTCGCAAACGAGATCGACCTTGGGGCCATTTATGGCAAGTCTAGGTTCGACCGGTGGGCGGGGTTCGTTCCTTTCCGATCGGCGGAGGATTTGCTTTCCTATTGGCGCGGCATGGTCGAAACGTCGGTGGAGCCAGCGTCGGGCATCGTAACGGTTACCGTAAAAACCTTTTCGCGAGAGGATTCGGTGCGCGTCGCCACCGCCATTCGCGCGCGGTGCGGCGTGGTTGCAAATCAGCTTTTGAACCGGGTGCGCCACGATGCAATCGAGCGCGCCGCGGCCGAGGTGCGGTCCATGAGGTCGCAGCTCTCCGCGCGCCAGGCTGTACTCGAACAGTTTCGCAACGCGCGGATGCAGATCGATCCGCTTGCCCTGGCGCGGTCTTTGGGCGAGACGATTACGACGTTGCGGCGCGATCTCGTCGGCGTTGAAGTAAAGTTGGACATCGCAAGAGCGTCGCTCGCTTCCGATGCGCCGCAAATCAGGATGCTCGCGGCAAGCCGCCAAACCCTTTCCGACCAGATCGCAGCGCTCGAAGCCAAGATCACGGGCGCCGATCTCAATTCGCCCACCACCTCCGCCCTGCTCGCCGACTATGACAAGTTGGACGTGAAAAAGGGCCTGGCTGAACAAGCCGTCCTGGCCGCGGAGAGGATGTTGGACAACGCAAAGGCGGACGCCAATCAAAATCATATTTACCTCGCCGCTATTGAAGATCCGACCGTGCCGCAAAGCCCGATTGAGCCGAGGCGGGCAGAGATGATTTTGTTTATATTGCTGGGCGCGCTGAGCGTCTGGTCGCTCACCGCGGTGATCGCCGCCAACGTGCGCGACCACACCATTTGAAAAACGAGGTAGCGGCGACGGTGCGAGCGGGATTTTGATGAACGAAACGCATATCGAGGCAATGGCCAAGGACCATTTTCCGGCGGACCCCTCAGCCGGGCTAGAGCATTGCATCCTGCGCGAAGACCCGCGCCGCGTCTCCGTCCCGATCGATCAGTTTGGATCATGGCGAATGCACTGTTTGTCATTCGCGCTGTTGGTCGCCGTGCCCATATTTTGCGCTTCGATCTACTACGGCCTCATTGCCGCTTGCAAATATGGTGTGGAATTCCGATTTGGCGTTCGCTCGGCGAGCGAGCTCGTCGCGGACGAAGATAATGTTGCGCAAATGATCAAGGCCGGCAAACCTGTGAAACGCGACATCGGGTGCCTCCCCTACATGGCCGCGGACTATCTGCGCAGCCGCAATGTTGTCAGGGAACTCGATTCCAGCGGTTGGCTGCGTAAGATATTTTCGCGGGATCAGGCTGATTTTCTGTCTCGCTTAGATGAGACGAAGAACGACGACGATCTTTGGCAATATTGGCGGAACATGATAACCGTCAGTGTCGACCGCATTTCGGGACTCGTGTTTGTGCGGGTCCTGGCCTTTACTCCAGAGGATGCGCTCGCCCTGGCTCGCGCTGCGACGGCTTCCACCGAAAAGATGATCGACAGCGTCGCGACGCGGGAGCGCCGCGACGCGCTGTTTTCGGCCGAACAGGCATTGGACAGCGCGAGCCGGCGTTATTCGGCGGCACTCGCCGCCATGCGCGATGTGCGCAACCAGGAGGGAACCGTCGATCCTGAGCAAACGATAAAGAGTTCCACCAAAACATTATTGGGCGTCATGCGGGAGAAATTGTCTTTGGAACGCGACCGCGATTCCAACCGCAAGGTTTTGTCCGATGACTCGCCACAGCAAAAAGTTCTTTCCGATCAGATCCGGGCGCTTGAGTCCAAGGTCGATTCGCTGACCGGGGCTCTCACGAGTCGGCGGAAGGACGCCAAAACCGCGGCGGAATCCATCGCGCAGTTCGAAATGCAGGAGCTCCAAACCCGCTACTCGAAAACTCTTTTGGGGATTGCTCAGACCTCTTACGAACGGGCGCGCCAGGAATCCGAGCGGCAGCATGTCTATTTTGTGCTTTTCGTCGAGCCGAAGAAGCCGGAAATCGCCGAGTATCCGCGCCGCGCGCGAGCGGTTGCTTTCGCCGCGATATGCGCTTTCTCGCTGTGGGGCGTCTTGATGCTCGCGGTTGCGGGTATTAGGGATCACAAAATCGATATTTGAGCGGCGGCGCATCGCAAAGAACGCGCGGCCGCCGCGCACAGGAACGCGGCACGGCGATGTTATTCAGTATCGACGAGGACACGGGTTCGCGGATCGTCGGTTGGGTCATGCCCGACAATCCGGCGACGACCCCGAAAATCATCATCCATCTCGATCCGGAACATCATGTTGCAATAGATGCCTTCGTGGTGCGTCCGCTACTCAGGGAACAAGGCCTCCACAATACCGGCGTTTGCGGCTTCGTGGTGAACGAAAATAATTGCCCGGGGGTGACCGCCGCCGGACATTTGGAAATCAGGGATGCCGAGAATCATATCCTCATCTACCGGCGCCGCGATGATTCGCATCTCGTTGACGAGAAATTCCTGCTGCTTGAAACCCAGTTGTTTCGCTCGCAAAGCTTGGACGATGCGCTGATCGCGCGGTTTCACATGTCCTATAAATCCCTGGAGCTGCTTCCCGAAGAGACCACAAGGTCGATATTCGCCATTTCGTTCACGAACTCCTTGTTCGCATCCGGCCGCATTTTTTGGCGCGTGTGGGAACCGATGGTCCGCGATCGCAATTTCAAGGCCGGGATTGTGTTGCGTGACCCGTTCGAGGAGCTGTCCGAACGGCTGTTGATCTTGAAGTGGGCGTCGCTTGCGGGCGCGAATTCGGCGGCGGCCGTCCTTGGCCAAACCGTTCAGCTCTGCGCGAAGGCGTTTTGCAATGTCGATCTCAACGATTTGAGCGCGTTGCGGGAACTGCTGTCGCACCCCTCCGACGAGTTGCGCGCCGTTCTTTACAATCCGTTCGTCTATCAACTGGCGGCCCCGAACGCCTTCGATCCACCGCGGCCACCAGAAACCGCCGCCGCGCTCGATTCCCTGGCGGAGATGGACGCGGTCGGCTTGCGCGACGACGCGGGCGCGTTCCTCCGTCTTGTCGCCGCCGTCTTGGACCTGCCAGATCAGCTACCCAACGCGTCGCCGCGCCCAAGCGAGACGGTGATTGGGCTTGCGGATAAATTGCGTGACATGGGCCCGGCGCGCGCCTTGATCGAAAAGGACCTCGAAGTTTATTCCGAGGTGGCCCGGGTTCTTGCGCCGCGTCCGGCGGACCAATTGGCATAGCGGGCCGTGCAGCGGGCCGTTGAAAAATCGCCGAATTTATTTGAGAATGACCAATTCGGCCGTGACCGGCGTTTCTTCGGCCGCGCGATCGAACCCTTCCTCCAGGGGTATTTTCGCTCCAGATCGCGGTCCCGGCCGTGGGCGGCGATCGGTATTTACCGGCGAATTGTGAATCGCATCGAAACATCGTCAGTTGGTATTAGCGAGACGTAAAAACGTATATCACTTGGAGTTCCACAGTGCATCCAACATGGAATCTAAGTAAACGTCGCAATCATGCTTTGGCGTTCGGTGCGCAAATACATGATAAGTGCGGATTTGTTTTGAAGGGTTTTGTGGATTATCTTGGTCAAAATCAAGCTTATGGCTGGGTTTGGGATAGCGCCGATCGAAGCAGGCGCTTGAACGTAGTTGCTCAGAAGGACAAGAAAATAACTTCGGCGATGGTGGCAAATTTGTATCGGCCTGACCTCCAAAAAGCGGGCATAGGAGACGGACATTACGCATTTGATCTACGGTTTCCATCGGATACTGGATATGAAATTGCGGTTCAAATACAGGATAGCCAATATAAAATACCTTTGAGCATGGATGCGCTCAATGCTTCGCAAGCGCAGATTGATGATATAATAGACATTGGACTTAGTCCACGGAATTTTCAAACAAAGAAAAATATACTACCGCGAGCCATTGATATTATTCGTCTTGATCCCAACGACGATTGCAACCTTAGATGCGTGTACTGTCATAATTTCCGATCAGAGAAACTAATTGACCTGAGTGAATTTCGTGAATTCCTTAATACTGGTATTGATAGTGTTGGAACGTTTCAGATTGGTTGTGGAATGGAACCAACTTTGGATTCGCGGCTATGTGATTTTGTGGAGGCGATTGCGGAATCGAAAGCTCGTCCACGCAAGGACTTTATTTTACAAACAAATGGATTGCTTCTGCACCGGCACGATTATCGGCGCCTCGCGGCGGCCGGCATAAATTTGGTTTCCATCTCCATTGACGTCGCCGAGCCAGAAACTCAAAAAACGCTTCGCGGCGGAATGAGTCTGGAAAAACTGCTGCGAAACGTTAAGGATTTTCGCGCGAATTGTCCGGACGTGTCTGTTGAATTTATTGCTACTGTTACAACCGCGAATGCGGAGAAAACCGAGAGCTTGGTAACCCTTGGTTTGGAGAACGGAATCAGCCGGTTCACGTTTCGCGAAGTATTTTACTATCCTGAAAATCCTATTGTAGATCATTCACGGATGCCGGATTTAGTATTAGCCGATGGCCAGTTCGAGGCGATGCGCATCCGGATTCTTAGCCAATTTGGAGAGAGGGGTGAATTTATCTTCGCCGATAACAACACATTGGATAAGTCTTGGAGAAACATGGAACGGGAACGCTCGCGGTGAAGACCGGGCTTGCGTCCGCAAGCGGCGTATCGCCTGCCTCTTAATCTCCCAACTCTTGGCATCCTGACGTACCCCGTCTGGGCGTTCCAACACCGTCATGCGCCCAGCCTTTTTTGAATTTGCCCGTCGATGAGGAAGCGCCCTAATGGGAAATTGTATCCGGAGTGCGCCCATCGATGGGGCGCCGCCAACGGCCCGCCTGGTCGCCGTTTCGGGGGTAAAAGGGAACAACGGAGTCTATCTTGCTTTGAGCGGGCGGCCGTGGCTGTCGATTGAGCCCCTTTCGGTTTTTGCGCCCGGACGATGGTTTCGGATGCGCTACCGGCTCGGGCTTTACGACCGGCCGGTGCGGCCGTTGGTAAGCATTCGGCGAGGCTCGGACGAGATCGGCTGGCATCTTCTGCCCGGCCCCGTTCTTGGCCGCGCCGACTGGCTTGGCCGCGTGCCGGCGCAAGCCACCGCGGTGTGGATATCGCCGGTTTCCGAACCCGGCCATTTTTGCTTCAGTATTGAAGAGGTCGAAACTTTATCAAGCCTCGCGTTGCTGCGCCGGGGATTGGCGGGGAATAGAAGCCGGCTCTTGAGCGCGGCCGGGACCTGGCTTCTCGGGTGGCGGGAGGAAGCAGAGGAAAATCTCCGCTGGTCCGTTCAAGGCGCGCCTTTGACCGCATGGCCCGCCTATCGCAAGAGACTCTCGGCGGCCGCCCGTCTCGATGCATTCGAAAGCCCGCGCTGCGACTGGACGCGCGCGCCGGTGGCAAGGCTGCTCGTTTGGCTCGAAGCAGAGACGACCGCTGCCCCGATCGATGCAACCATCGCGGCGCTCCGCGACCAGCTCTACGAGCGCTGGACACTTACGATTCTGGGAACCTCGGACGACGCCGCAGTCAACGGCCGGCTGAAGTCATGGCTGGCCAAGGACGCCCGGCTTGCGGTGCAAGGCGAACGGCTGGACATTGTTGGCGAAGACGCGGATTTTGTTGGTTTCGTGGAATTTGGCGACCGTCTCGCGCCGCACGCGCTCGCATGTTTTATCGAGGCTAGCGAGAAGATGCCGGATGCCTTGGTGTTTTATTGCGACGAGGAGACCGCGGCGGCGCAAGGCCATGCGCCAATATTTAAACCCGATTGGAGCGCCTGTTTGCAGGCGGGCAAGCCCTATGTTGGGCGGTTGATGTTGACAAGGCTTTGCCATGCGCGCCGCTCGCTCGGCTTGGCGAATGTCCCCATCCTCGAGACCGGCTTTGTCCGAAACGTCCTCCATGGTCTAGGGCGTCGAGACGTTCGCCATATCAGGCGTTTTCTCATCCAAACGAGTCGAAGACGCCGCGCGGAGCAGGCCGTAACCGCGAAACCCGATCCTCGCCCCGCGCGGACAGAAGAAACAAGCGTGACAATCGTGATGGTGACGCGCGACAATCCGGATTTTTTGCGCCGGACGATCTCTGGCATATTGGAAAAAACCCGGTTCGCGCGGCTCGATCTTGTCATCGTCGATAGTGGCAGCACGGATGCGCGGGCTCGAAGTCTGTTGCGAGCGGCCGGGAAGGACGAACGCGTCACGCTGCTGCATGCTCCCGGGCCTTTCAATTACTCCGCTTCGAACAATCTCGGCGCCGCGAAGGCGCGGGGCAATGTTCTTGTTTTCTTGAATAACGACATGGAAATCATCGAGCCCGGATGGCTGCGCGAGCTTGCCGGACGGGCAATCGGCCCGCAAATTGGCGCTGTCGGCTGCATGCTCCTTTACCCGGACGGGCGAATTCAGCACGCCGGAGTGGTCCTCGGAATTGGCGAGGGCGTGGGGCATTTCGATGCCGGGCGCCGCGATGCCGAGCCGGGTTGGCTCGGCCGCAATCTTGTCCCGCACGAGACATCGGCGGTTACCGGAGCGTGCCTTGCCGTCGAGCGGGCGAAATTCGCGGCCGCCGGCGGGTTTGATGTTCGTCTCCCCGTGGAATACAACGACATTGACCTTTGCTTACGGCTTGAAGAGCGCGGCTTTGCGAACCTGTGGACGCCATTCGCGCGCGTGGTTCATTTCGAATCGGCAAGCCGCGGCAGGGCGACGTTCCGGCGTCTCGACAAGCATGCGGCCGAGCGCGCCTACTTCCGCCAGCGCTGGGCCGATCGTTTGCGAGACGATCCTTTCTTTCATCCCGGTCTCTCGCTCGTCAGTTTGTCGGCCGCACTCGCCTGAACGGGAGCGATTCGTTTCCAGGATTACAAAATGAGCGTTGTCTCTCGGCATGGTCAAGGAGCATTCGAGGGGCGGGCGGTGTGCGACCGGACTGGCGGTCCGTATTTCTTTGGAACGGCGATGGAGGGACCTGGCGTGAATCCCGAAGCAACAGAGGCCCCGCCGCCGGCCGGGCAAGCCGGAGTGCAACAAACATCGCCGGAAAGCCCTGGCCTGTCCATTTTAGCGCCTGCCAGCACGGATGAATCGGCGCCGCGCGGCGAGCGGGCGGCGATCAACCGCGGTCGTTCTAGTGGGCAAGATCGTTTGGCTGAACTCGCCGCGAAGCTGACGCGTATCGAGCTTTGGCTGCGCGCTTGCTCCTCGCCGCGAACCAGGCTTCGCGGACTCGCGAACATCTTGCGGCTCCGTGTCATACTGGATGACGCCCGTTTTCGCAGCGAACGGCTGGTATTCGAGCCCTCGCGGAGCGAATTTAGGCGCAGGGTCGATTTTTCCGCGCTCGCGGGACATTTGCGGCGCGCATTCGGTTTTTTTCCGGCCCCCGTCTATCGAGTCAAACCGCGCCAGAGGCGAGCACTCGCAAGCCGGCCGAGGATTTTGCATGCGATCGCCAATTCCTGGGTCGGCGGCTCGACGCAGATTATCGTCGATCTCCACAATCATCTTGGCCACCGATTCGAAATGAAGGTCGTGACTTCCTCGTTGCCCGTCAATGGTTCGCACAATGGGATGTCAATCGATGTCGTGCGATGGCCTAATTCCCATCGTCTTGTGCGGTCAATTTTCAGCCATTTTCAGCCGCACATCCTGCATGTACATTACTGGGGAGATGTCGACGAGCCTTGGTACAAGACGATATTTGAGGTCGCGGCTGAATTCGGTTGTCCGATATTGCAAAACATCAATACGCCGGTTGCGCCGTTCGCGGGGGTGCGTGTTGATCACAATGTCTTCGTTTCGCACAGCGTCCATGACCAATTCGGCTCGGCCGTTCCGGCGAGCGTCATCCATCCCGGCATCGAACTTGACCGCTTCGCGCCTGCCGCCGCGATCGACCCGCATGCGTTTGATTCCATCGGCATGATTTACAGGCTCGAGAACGACAAGCTCGATAAGGAGGCGATCGAATTATTTCTCGAGATTGCCAAAAGACGGCCAAGAACACGCATCGTCATCATCGGCGATGGGACTTTGTTCGCGCATTTCCGTTCGCGCGCCGAGCAGGAAGGCAGGCTTTCGCAATTTGAGTTTACCGGCTATGTGCCCTATGACGAGCTCCCGGCGCAATTTTCAAGGTTTAGAACCTTTGTCGCGCCGGTGCGGCAGGAGAGCTTTGGTCAGGTCGTTCCGTTTGCGATGTGTGCTGGATTGGCGGTTGCGGGGTATAGTGTTGGCGCCATCCCCGAAATTCTTGGCGGCACGGAGACGCTTGGCGCCAGTCTCGCCGAAACGGCCAAAATCGTGACCACGCTTCTCGACGATCCCAAGCGGATCGCGGCTCTTGGCGAACGCAATCGCGCCCTCGCGCTTGAACGGTTTTCGGTGGAAGAAATGGCAATCCGCTACTTTCGGCTCTACCGGGACCTTGCGCCGCGAGAGGTGGATATTTTAAGCGGGCTTCCGGACGCGGTCCATTTTCCTATTTGACGAGTGCCAGAATTATGACGGTGAGAGCGCTCGTAACTGGGGCCAGCGGCTTTCTCGGCCGAGCCCTCGTCAAAGTTCTGTTGGCAGCGGGCGAAAGGGTGGTCGCGACCGGCCGCAAATCCTGCCCGTTTGCGCCGCATCCGCGTCTGACCTGGCGGCAGGCCGATCTCGCCGATCCGGCCGTGCCGCTGGCTGAAATCCTGCGCGGCGTCGATACAATCTATCATTTGAGCTGGTCGACGATCCCCGCCGATTCAAATCTGGCGCCTTCCGAAGACGCACGGATTAACATTGTCGGGTCCTTGCGCCTGCTCGAAAGCGTCGGGCGCGGGAGAAGTCCGCGATTCGTATTCGCGTCCTCGGGGGGGACGGTCTACGGGCGGCTCGTTAAGGCGCCGGCACCGGAGGAGCATCCGCTGAGGCCTCTGTCCGCCTACGGCGTGTCGAAATTGTCGGTCGAAGCCTATCTCGATCTTTTTGCCTCGTTTGGCGCCATTCGGCCCGTGTCGCTCAGGATCGGAAATCTGGTTGGCCCGGGACAGGAAACCGGGCGGCTGTTTGGCGCCGTCTCCCATTTCAGCAAGCAGGCGCTTTTAGGCGCGCCGATCCACATGTTTGGCGACGGGACGGTCGTGCGCGACTATGTTTATATCGACGATGCCGTGGAAGCGCTTGTGCGCGCCGGGCACGCCGAAACATCATCCGCCGTGTTCAACATCGGCAGCGGGGAAGGCCGTTCGCTGAACGACATCGTCGCCGTTCTTCAGAGGCTTTTGGGGAAGAAAGTTGTGATCGAGCGCGAACCGGCAAGGCACTTCGACGTGCCGGTTTCGGTGCTCGATTCGGCCAAAGCTAGGGCCGAGCTCGGCTGGTCCGCCCGTGTTTCCTTCGAGGAAGGCGTCGCAAGAACGCTTGCGAGCTTGGCCAAAGCCGCAGCATGAAAATCGCGCTCTACGTTCATTGCTTTTTTCCGCGCCATTTTTACGGCACCGAGGCCTATACCCTGGCCCTTGCCAAAGAGCTGGCCGCGGCCGGGCATGAACCAATCGTGGTGTCGGCGACATTGGCCGGCGAACCTCGCCAGGGAAACGTTATCGAAGAATATACCCACGAAGGCGTTCGCGTCGTCTCGATCGACAAGAATCATTTTCCGAACCGCGGCGTTCGCGCCAGCTACGAGCAGCCCGCGCTGCGCCATCTCCATGAGCGCCTGCTTCGCCAGCTGCGGCCCGATGTCATTCATGTCTGCCATTTGATCAGCCATACGACGGCGTTGCTCGACGTGGCGCGGCGGATGGAAATTCCGGTGTTCGCGACGCTGACCGATTTTTTCGGGTTTTGCTACACAAACCAGCTTGAGAGCGCGGAGGGGGCCCTCTGCGAGGGCCCGGACCCCGAGCGCGCCAATTGCATCGCCTGTTTTCTCAAGCTCGCCAGTTCGCGCCCCAACGCCGAATTCCTCGCCAGGCTTGGCGGCCACAGGGGTGTCCGGGCGCCCGTCGCGCGCCAACTCGCCAGGCTTGGCCGCCGCGAACAAGAGCCCTTCACCATCAGCTCGTTTGCGCCAAACGACATCGTCCTGCGGCCGGCTATTTTGCGGCGCGCGATGGCGGCGTATCGCGCGGCGATCGCGCCTACCCTTTTTCTGAAAGGCGCCTATGAGCGCAATGGTTTTCCCGCGCCCTTGCGCCTCAGCCATTTCGGTATCGACATCGACCGCTCGCCCAAACCGGTGCGCAACGATCCCCGCGCGGTAAAACTCGGCTTCATCGGCCAGCTAACCCCGCACAAGGGAGCGCATCTCCTGGTCGAGGCCTTCCGCGCCAGCGGCCGCGGCAATCTTTCGCTCACTGTCTTTGGGCCACAGGATCAGGATCTCGCGTATTACGCCAAATTGCGGCGGCAGGCGGAGGGACTGGAGATCAAATTTCTTGGAATTTTGCCGCGCACGGAACTGGCGGCGGCGTTCGGAGCGCTGGACTACCTCGCAATTCCGTCCACTTGGTACGAAAACAGCCCGCTCATTCTTTTGCAGGCCTTGGCGACGCATACGCCGGTCATCGTGGCGGATGTGTCAGGAATGACGGAATTCGTCGAAAACGGCGTCAATGGATTTCATTTTTCGCGGGGCAATATAGGTAGCCTGACCGGTATCCTCCGCAGAATCGCGGACGAACCAAATCTCGCGAGAAAGATGTGCGCCGCTAGTTCCTATGAGAGGGTTCCGGCCGACATGGCAAGCGACGTCCTCGCCCTCTACGCCGCGCACGGCGTCGCCGCCACCAATTAGCCCCATTCCAAGGCGGCGGCGGGAAATCCGGCGCGGCGCCTTCATGTCGCCGCAGCAGGGTTCTCGCCTGGCGTGGGGCGCTCGCATCAAAAGGCAATGATAACCGGCGGCCTTCCTGGACCGGCGATTTATCGACGCGGTTTAGACAAAATGGCCTGTTACGATTCCTTCGTCAAATAGGGCAGATCATGGCTTCATCGAACGGGCCGCCCTTGGATGCCCGGGATCGCGGCGCGACATCGCGTGGGACGCAAGGTGTGACTGCTTCGAAGACCGATTTCGGCGGCACGACAGAGCCTGGCGCGCGTGCGGCGCTGCACGCGGCGGCTCGCGAACGCGCCGCGAACGCCTCGGAGGAACTGCGCCGCTCGGCGCGCGCGGTGCGGCTCGCCAATGCAAGAACCGTTTCGCGGACAAGCTGGGCCGTCGCGGC
>JBQTKC010000368.1:0-13981 GCA_052386575.1 Beijerinckiaceae bacterium | reverse complement strand
CACGGCGATAAAGCCAGGACGTCTTGCGGATGGCGCGAACCTCTATCTTCGGAACGACAAATCCGGCGGCAAGCGCTGGGTCTGCTTCTATCGCTTGCGCGGCAAGCAGCGCGAGGCTGGTCTTGGCGGCGCGAACTATCTTGGCCTTGCAAAGGCGCGGGAAATCGCCGCCGGCATGCGCGAGCTTTTGGCGCAAGGGGTTGATCCGCTCGATGCCCGCCGCGCCGGCCGGCGCGCGACCGCCGCGAAAGCAACCTTCGGCGAATGTGCCGACGTGTTCCTGGCCGCGAACGAGTCGAGCTGGCGCAATGCGAAGCACCGCGCCCAATGGCGCATGACGCTCGAAACCTATGCCGCGCCGCTCCGGGATGTTCCGGTCGCCGAAGTCTCAACGCAAGATATCTTGAAAATCTTGCAGCCGATCTGGCGGGCGAAGGCCGAAACCGCGTCGCGCCTTCGCGGGCGAAGGCCGAAACCGCGTCGCGCCTTCGCGGGCGCATCGAGGCCGTGCTGGATGCTGCCCGGGTCGCTGGGCATATCCCGGAACGCGAGCCCAATCCGGCCCGCTGGGCGGGTCACCTCGAGATGCTTCTCCCGGCGGCCGCGAAGCTCACGCGCGGCCATCATGCCGCGCTCGCCTATGCCGATGTTCCAGCCTTCATGACGCGGCTTGCCGGCCAGGACGGCATGGCCGCGCTCGCCTTTCGGTTTTTGATCTTGACCGCCGCGCGGACCGGCGAGGCGCTGGGCGCGGGCTGGGATGAAATCGATCTTGGCGCCAAACTTTGGGTCATTCCGCCGGCGCGCATGAAGGCCGGCCGCGAGCACAGGGTTCCGCTTTCAAGACCGGCGCTCGAAATCCTTAAAAGTCTCGATGAAGCACGCGCTTGCGAATTTGTGTTCTTCGGATTGAAACGCGGCCGGCCGCTTTCGAACATGGCGCTCGAAATGTTGCTGCGCCGGCTGCAGGTCAAAACCACGGTGCACGGCTTCCGCAGCGCGTTCCGCGATTGGTGCGGCGATCATACCGAATTCCCGCGCGAGGTTGCCGAAGCCGCGCTGTCTCACGTCGTCGGCGATAAAGCCGAGCAAGCCTACCGGCGCGGCGATGCGCTCGAAAAGCGGCGGGCGCTTATGGACGCATGGGGCGAATTTTGTGAATTGAAAGAACACGATTGATGGCGCGCAAGACCAAGAACCGCGAACTTGAATTGATTGTGGAAGAGTCCGTTGATGAAAAAACGGGCCTTAAGACCACCATCCGCCGGCGGGGACTATTGGAGTTGAAAAGCAAAAGTTTGGAAGGCCCTCATGCTCTATTGAAGGCCAAGGATATCTTTTCACATTGTGGTAAAACACTCCGCCAAGAGTTTGAAGAAGAGCAAGAGGCGATTCGCATCTATTTGGACAAGAAGGGGATTCCTTCCGGTCGAGTGCATTCCTTTGTTAGCGTCAACGGTGGACCTTTCCGGCCGCACGCCGAGAAAGAGCGGATTGAGGTCACGCCGGAAAATTTGCCATGGTATAAAACATGGTATTCCTTGGCAAGAGAAATGACGGAAGAGTTGAGCCGCGATCGCGCCTATGTCGATTATTTATTTCATCTTTCTAATATATTAAGAGAATGCGACGATAAAATACTGCCATTAGTGACAAATTACGCATATTTCTTTTGTGTGTATAAAATACAAGAAAGTAATATGCACACGTTTGCCTTCAAGGCTAAACTATCCATTGAGAAATCGAAACCAGCAGGCAAGAAAAGCGGGGTCACGCGCCTTGCGAAGGCTGAAAAGAATTGGCGTGAACCCGCCCTCGAATTGGCGATAGATCTGCTCGAAAAAAAGCCTGAGCTTTCACAGAGCGGCTTGGCGAGCGAAATTACAGATAATTGGAAAGGCGATCCTAAATGGCTCCCACCCCATGATCGATTGGTAAAATTTATCCGGGGGAGTGAAAGGTCTGGCGCTTTGCGTCCGCGAAAAAAGGGGACGTGAAGGGGTTCATGTCCTGACATGAAGGGGTTCGCGTAATTGACGGCGCGGAAATTCCTGTATTTATCGATTGCCGCCGCACCACATCGCACCACATCGCAACACATGGCGGATGGCCAAAATGCAACTCAACACAAGTAACCTCTCCAAAGCCGCCTACAGCATCGCCGAAACGGCCCAACTTTGTTCGGTAGGCAGGAACGCGATCTATAATCTCATCAACTCCGGCCAGATGAAATCAATTCGGATTGGCGCACGAAGGCTGATTTCGGCGGCCGAGATTGCGCGCCTTTTGAATGAATCGCAAGAGTCGAAAAGGACGCCGAAAAGTCGTTAGGGATGCCTTCCTTACCTCGGCAAGGACATGATGGTCGTGACGGTCATGCCGCCGCGCTCCGCAAGGACATGATGGTCTTGACGGTCATGCCGCCGATTAAAAAGATCACATCCCGTCGCGCCGCCAAAGCCGGCGTCGTGAAATTTCGTCCGAAGGAAAAAAACCGCCGAAGCGGATCGAAGCGGATCATTGAGATTTCCGGATCTCGCTCCGGCGAACTTTTCGAATTTGAGCTGCGCCAGATCAGGTATGCGCTTCGGGACACGCCGTTCGTCGCAGCGGCCGGCGGCTTGTGTTTGGCGCTCGCCGAGATGGATTGGTCGATCCATGGAATGAGTGGCTTCGTGGCGACAAAACTTTCGCGGGCGAAAGCTGGCGATCTTATTAAGGAATTGCGTAAACGGGTGCGAGTTTCGCGGCCGAGCACCGTCTTGCAAAATCATCTGCCAGAATTGATGGAACGCGCCCGCCGATCGCCGCGCGCGAACATATGTTCGGTCTGGCTGAGATTGGATTCGAACGGGTGCATCGTCTCTTCGTCGCCGTCGTTGTACTTCGGCCAATCGCGGCCATTTGGAAATCTTTGAGGCCGCGCGGGCCAGACGGTCATCTTACGCGGCCAATAAGGATTCTCGTCAATGATCGATAAGATGCCCCCGGCGATACCGCCGGACGATGCGGCTGCAAGCATCAAAGCGAGCGGCCTGGACGCTATCATCGATACCTCTAATCTGGTCATCCTCGATTTTGAAGAAGCCCGCGCCGCCGCCGCCAAGGGCCAGGCGAAGCCGCCGAAAGGCGGCGGCGAATGCAAGAAGAATCCGCCACCGCCAGACGACAAGGATTCATTCCATCTGCGGCTCGCGGGCTTCCCGATGACGGACCTCGGCAATGCCGAGCGGTTCGTGGCGCGCTACAAGGATTCGATGCGCTTTTGTCCGGATATCGGCTGGCTCTGGTGGGATGGCAAGCGCTGGGCCAGGACGGGTTCCGAAGAGATTGTCAAGGAACGCATCATATCGACGGTGCGCTATATTCAGAACGAAGCGCGGGCGCTCCAGGGCAGCCGACAAGATGTTTTATTGAAGCGAAATTTCTGGCTTTCCGATAAGCTCGCAGCTTGGGGCCTGGCGTCTGAATCGTCGCGCCACCTGTCTGTCATCGCACATTGGGCGGTGCCTTATCTCGCGATCGCCGGCGACGAGCTCGACGCCGACAAGATGAAATTCAACGTCGCAAACGGCACCTTGCATATCGCCAGGCGCGATGAGGGCGAATATGTCGAGCTGCGTCCGCATGACCCGGCCGACTATGTCACCAAGCTTTCGCCCGTGATCTTTGATCGCGAGGCGGCCTGCCCGCGCTTCGATCGCTTCATGGATGAGGTGCAGCCGCCGGATGCGGCGGGCAAGCGCGAAGTGGCGCGGTTCCTCGATCAATGGGCGGGCTTGTCGCTCACCGGCGATACGAGCGAGCAAAAGATCACCTTCCATTACGGCAAGGGCCGCAATGGCAAATCTGTGTGGGTCAGCGCGATTTCCTATGTCGCCGGCGATTATGCCGATTCGATTCCGATCGAGAGTTTCATGGATGCCGGAAGGGCGCGCGCGGGCGGCCAGGCGACGCCGGACATCGCCTGTCTGCCGGGCGTGCGCATGCTGACGACGTCGGAGCCGAAAAGGGGCGCGACGCTCGACGAGGGTTTGATCAAGCTCTTTAGCGGCGGCGACCGGATCAAGGCGAGGCATCTGCACAAGGATTTCTTCGCGTTCGTGCCGCAGGCCAAACTGACCATGCAGGGAAATTATCGTCCGAAGGTCTTGGGCGCCGATGAGGGGATTTGGAACCGTCTCGTGCTGGTGCCTTGGGGCGTGTTCTTTCCGCCCGAAAAACGCGACCCGAATCTTTTGAAGACGTTGAAGGGCGAAGCCTCCGGCATTCTCAACCGGCTGCTCGACGGGCTGTGCACGTGGCTCGATCATGGGCTGCAAATCCCGGGCAGCGTGGCGCGGGCGACGGAGGATTATCGATCCGACAGCGACCCGCTCGGGCGCTTACTCGATGCCTGCACGCGGGCGGCGCTCGGCGAGCGCGTGCAGGCAAGCGACATGCATGCTGTGTTTTCCGCATGGGCGAAAATCAATGGCGAGACACTGTGGTCAGCCAAAGGGCTAGGCGCGGCGCTGCGTGAACGCGGGATCGCGGTCAAAAAATCCGTGAACGTCTACTGGCTCGATATTCAATTGACGAAGCGGGCAGAGGATTTTCTCGATGCCAGCGGCAATCCCAAACATGGCGATGAGCACGAGGTTGGTGAAATTTGAGGACGCGTAAACGCCGATAAACGCCGAGTTTCTGCTTTTGTTCACAAAAAGGGGTGCCAAGGTAGCCGCATTTTCTGCTTTTGTTCACAAAACGGGAGGATCGGCGGGAGGATCACGGGAGGATAAAAAGTGTCTAAGTATTTGAAATTGCAGGGAACGGGAGGACGGGAGGATTTTGTGGCGGTTGCATGCTATATATGTGTGTTTTAGACTCATATACAAATCGACAATGTAATCTTCTATGATCCTCCCGATCCTCCCGGATCCTCCCGTTATCAATGAAATCAATAGTTTATTCTATATCTTATTCTCCCATGATCCTCCCGGATCCTCCCGGATCCTCCCGTTATCAATGAAATCAATAACTTATAATATATAAAGAGAACTGTTTTGGAGGGGCGGTTGGATTGGTTTGTGCTCTACACGAAGTCGCAATCCGAGGCGCGCGCGGCGGAAGGAGTCGAGCGGCATGGGTTCGAAAGTTTCCTGCCGGTCTTGCGGCGGCAAGTGCGGCGGCGGGGCAAGCGGATCGTCATCGAGCGGCCTCTGTTCCCCCGCTATATCTTCATCGGCTTCGCGGCTCCGCCTCCATGGCTCGATGTCTTGCGAATCGAAGGAGTTTTGATGGTCATAGGAAATCAGGGCAAGCCGCTCCGCGTCGACAGCGCGATCGTCGATCGGCTTCGTGAGCGCGTCGCGTCTGGCGAGTTCGAAAGACGGTCGCCGCCGGCGATCCGTCCAGGCATGACCGTGCGAATCGGAGCTGGCCCGATGGAGAGCGTGGAAGGCGTCTGCATGGCGGTCACGGGAGATGCGCGCGCCGACTTGTTCGTGCGGATGTTGAACCAGACCGTCCGCCTCAAGATCGCCGTCGATCAACTCGTAGCGGTTGCCTGACCGCGTTGCCCCGCCTCCATGTCGTTCGTATGCCGGACGGGTCTATTGCACCCTTGACCGATCCGCGCGTCTTGGAAAGCCTTGGCGAGGACTTACCCCCCGGGGGGTACCGAAACCTTGGCCCGGACCCCCTCGCGACCGGTAGTTTAAAAACGGAAGATTCTCCGTGAAATTCTGGGAATTATTTTTTTTACACAACAAGGTTGTGGAATTGCGCATATCACATATAGACATTGTGGAATTCTGAGTGTCACACTTGTGAGATGTGAAATTACGCATTCTACCTCGGCGCGCTCTACGCGGCTATGCGAGCCCGCGCCCAGCGCCTCGCCGGTCCGCGCGGGTGCTCGCGGCCATGCCGGCCCGGCTTGCCGCCGTGCCGCCTTGGGAGCGGTGCCTCGCTTGCCAGGCGCGGCGCAACGCACCTCGCGCCAGGCCACGCGCGGACTTGTCCACAGGACTAAAAGACCGCGCTCGCCGTTCATGGCTATTCATTGCCGTTTATTACCGTTTGTCCAAATTCCAAGTTTGGGATTTCCGGCTTTTTCGCCGAATGACAGGCGATCTTTCGCGGCGCAAAACTTTGTGCATGTCATCAAAACCTCAATCACTTTCAAAACACATCTTTGGCGTCGCCCTCATTCCGGAAGCCGAAGTCGCGAGGATGTGGGGGCGGACCCTAAACGCGATGAGGATCGCGCGGTGCACCGGCCGGGCGCCGACCTTTTACAAGGTTGCCGGCAAGATCATGTACGCGCCGAAAGATTTACGGGATTTTGTCTCAAACTGCCGCATTGAACGCAAGGATCAAATGTGAAACCCGCCGCCCTCAAAACTGAAATCGCTTCGCCGCCCGTACCCGCTTGGCTTGCCGCCATTGACGCGGCGCTCGCGGACCTCGCCGCCGCCAGGGAGGGGTTAAAACCATTCTTGCCGCCACCTGGCGCGGTGGGCCCCGATTATCCCCCGGACCCCAACACGGCTGAATGGAAGGCAGACCGCGCGGCTTCCTCGGCATACAACACTTATCTCAGGTCGATCCGCGTGGCTCTTGACGGCGATACTGAATTTCTCGCCGAGCAGCGAGCCGCCGATCTTGTCACGGCGAAAGAAGCCGTTGCTTCAGTCCGCGCGCGCCGCGCCGCCGCGTTGCGCGATGGCGCGGCGGACGCCGATATCGACAAGCTCGACGGCATGCTCGCGGCTGCTAAGCGCGCCGAAGAGCGCCTGTCCAGCTTGCCCCTCGTGCCGGATAACCCGGAACGGGTCGAGCGCATGCGTGTCCTTTGGGAACGTTTTTGGAATGATTACGTTCAAAGGCAAACAGAATTCCGGGCGACGATCGCGAAAGCGCTTCGCGACCAGGCCGCGTTGCAGATCATGCTTTCCGACGCCTCGGACATTTTTGGCAGTCGCGTTGGGGCCGTCGCCGTGGCCCCTTTTGACGTGGTCGACGCCTACCGCGCCGCCGACTTCGGCGCGCGTGCCGACGCGGGCCTCGCCACCTTTAACGAAAGAGCAGCATGACCATACAAGTGAACAATCTTTTGCTCGCGAGCGGGCGGGCATCGTCGCGGCCCGGCAACCATTATGACGCCAGCACGCGCGACCTGGTCGACAACATTTATCGCGGGCTCGACGGTGGCCTCGGCGCTTCGTCCGGCGGGGATTCCCGCGCCGCCGCTCGCCGCGCCGCCCGCGCGGCGTTCGCAAGAAAACTCAAAACGCCCGGCGCGATGTTCGGCCCCGAGGAAAGGCGCCTTCTTGAAGGCGGAAATGCGCAAGTCCTCAATCTCGCCGAAGGCACCGGATCGGCCGGCGGCTTTTTGGTTCCGGCGCTGCTTTTCCCGCAGATTAGCGATCGCCTCAAATTCTATGGAGCCGTGGCCAGCGTCGCGCGCGTCATCGAAACCGATACCGGCGCGGCGCTCAACGTGGCCACGACCGACGACACGGCAAATCCAGCGACGTTGCTTGCCGAGAGCGCCTTATCTCCAAGCGTCGATTTGGCGTTCGGCCAGGTCACCCTAAGTTCGTATAAATTTACCTCGGGCATAGCGCCGGCCTCGTTCGAGATCGCGCGGGACTCGGGCATTGATCTTGCCACCATAATCCTCGATCTTTTCGGCAAGCGGCTTGGACGAGGACAGAACACGTTTTTCACGACTGGCACCGGCACGGCGCAGCCGCAAGGCGTGGTCACCGGCGCCACGCTTGGATTCCAGCTCCCTGGCGGCAACACGACAAGTCTGACGTACGCGGGGCTGGTTCAACTGTACCAAAGCGTCGATCCGGCGTATCGCGCCAATCCGAATTGCGCATGGATGATGAATGACGCCACGCTCCTATCGATAAAGCTCATGACCGATGGCGTCCGCCCGCTTTGGCTCCCCGACGTGATCCCGCAGCTTCCCGGCTCGGTATTCCATGGGACGCTGCTTGGCAAGCCAGTGGTCGTCAACCCTTCCATGGCCAATATGGCCGCGAGCGCGAAATGTGTGCTCTTCGGCGACTTTGCCCAATATGCGATTAGGCAAGTTCGCGGCGCCGCGATGATGCAGTTGAACGATTCCGCCTATGCGGCGAGTGGCCAAACGGCCTTCATCATGTTCACGCGCGCCGACGGCCGCGTGTTGCAGCCGCAGGCTATCAAATATTTGCAGAATTCAGCTACGTAGGATGGCACCATAAAGATAGGATCGCGGTGTTGCTGTTCATGCCGGCAATGCCGCGTGGCGGCCTGGCGCTGGCTTGCCGCCAGGCCGCTCTCATTCGCGGAAAGGCATCCTCTTGAAATTCGCCGATAGATACGGAATCTCGCGCGAGACATCATGTGATTCCGCCGCGCTGAAGCGGCTCGCGGATGCTTGGAATCACGGGGCGGGCACGACAAATCTCGCGGCGAGATTCGGCATATCGAGAGGCACAATCGCGAACCATCTCGCCAAAGCGCGACTCTCCGGCCTTCCCGCCGCCGAGCGCAAAACCAGGATCGTTTCCTAGCCCGGCGGCGAGGCGGTGATTTCGAATAGATGGCCTCGCTTGCACACGAGGCCATCGGTGAGGCGGGGCGCGGGCATGCAGCGACTCGCGCCCCGCCGTCAATTTTTTAAGAGGAAGTGTTGTGCGCATTTTGGATTTTCGCGGCGCCGCTCCGGTCGATACGCAAAATTCTGGCGCCGCGATCAAGCGGGCGCTTGCGGATCCCGCCGCGCGCGCGAAAATGAGCGCGGCGAGCAAAAAGTCTTGGGCCGATCGCCACGTTGCGCGCGCCGCTCGCGAAGGAAGGAAATCATGTCTCAAGCCCTCACCATAAAATTCAACACCGATCTCGCGGGCGCTCAACAGGCGATCGCGAAATTCGCGACCGATACGGCGGGCAATCTCGCGAGGGTTGCCCAAGGCGTTTCCAACGCCAAGAAAACGCTCGACCTCGTCAAGGAAAGTGCCGGCGCGCTGAAACTCGGGCTTGGGATCGCCGCCGTCGCCTTCGTCGCGGTCAAGGCGCTGGCGGGAATCGTCGCGGCCGCGGCCGCGGCGCGCGCGTCTCTCGACGAGCTCGTCAAGATTGGCACCGGCGCGGCGAGCGCCGGCGTCGGCACATCGTTCTTCCAGGCGTTTACCGGCCAGGCGAAGGGGCTCAAGGTTGAGACGTCTGAGCTTGTCGCGATGCTGCAAAAAGCCCGCGAAGCAGCGACGGAAACGATCGGCGAGAATGGCGCGGCGGCGACAAGCTTTGGCCGTGATCGCATTCGCCAAAATATCCGCGCCGGTAATCTCGGCCAGGGGGCTCTGACCAGTTTCGACGCGGCGAACACCCAAGAGGAGCGTGCGCGGGTCATCCTCGGCCTCCTCGACGAGATGATCGCGAAAAGCGACCATCTCGCCGCCTTCGATCTCGCCAAGACATTTTTTGGCTCGAACTTCGAGACGCAGCTCCGCAACGGCGCCGATGTCATCGGCAAGATGCGCGCCAGTCTCGACGGTCTTGCCGCGTCCGGCGGCGCCCGGATCATCCCTGAATCCGAAATCAATAATGCGATCATCTTGAATAACAGGCTCCAGGACATTGAAAATAGGATCGCGACCGGATTGAAGCCGATCAATGAAGTGCTCGTGAGCATACAGCAAGACATGCTGAGCGGGCTCATAGACATTAAAGAAAAATGGCTCGATATTATTGGAGTTGTTGGAAAGCTTATTCCTCTCGTCAAAAGTGCCGTGGCGGAGATAAAGGATTTTAATGATTTTCTAAATGATATGGCAAGAAGGACAAATAGAGCGCTTGGGTTAAATCCCCCCAACCCATTTGGGGATCTTGTCGATATCCGAGGTCAAGATCAAGGCCCCCCGGCGCTCACCGTGCATGGCGACAGATCGAAGCCCCTTCCATCATTAACGCCGAAGACCGCCAAACCCGCCGCCGCCTCGGCGCCAACCGATCAGGTCGAGTCCTACATCAAGAGCCTGCAAAGACTGGCGGCGGCGGAAAAGGCCGAGGCGGATACGCTCGGCCTCGGCAACAAGGCAAAGCAGGAAGCGGTCGATCTGGCGCGGGCGATGGAAGCGGCGCGCGAGCGCGGCACGCCATTGACCGCCGCCGAGGCGGCAAACGTCAAGGCGCTCGCCGATGCCTATGTCGACGCCAAGGACAAGATCGCGGCGTTCGACAAGGCGCAAGAAACCGCCAAGGCGAGCGCGGAGTTTTTCGGCAATACGCTTGAAGGCGCGATCGAAAAGCTGGCGACCGGAGGCGGCTCGCTCCGCTCGGTCTTGCGGGACGTCGTCAAGCTCTTGGAGCAGGCGGCGATCAAGGCGCTCATCCTCGGCGAAGGGCCGCTTGCGAGCCTGTTCGGGACCGCGGGCTCTGGCAAGGGCGGCATCGCCGGATTGGGCGGTATTTTCGGCCAGCTTTTAAATTTCCTGCCCAAATTCGCCGATGGCGGCGATCTCCCGGCCGGACGGTTTGGCATCGTTGGGATGGATCGTCATACGTAGAAGGCTTCCAGACCTTCACGCCCGTCTCCCCGTACTTCAAGTTCCCCCACACCTCTGCCTACAAGTTTGTTTCGGCCGCTCCTAAAAAACTAGCATCAACCCCCACTCAAAACAATCCCAAGGCACATCGACGCCATTCCGGCCAAGGAGTTGTTGAGGGCGCAGGTCAAGCATTGGCGGATGTCGCGGATGCGATTGGCGCCGCGATCGTGGGCCCCGCCGAGGCTGGCCCCCGTGATAACCGCGATCCATTTGATCGCAATCCCTTTAATAGGGGATACGAGCCTGTAGGCATAGGTTTCGCAAGGTTTGTGTGGGACACGATAAACGGGCTGTTCGCGAGCGATGGCGTCGGCGTCCCGGCGCCTTCACCGCCCCCTGATCCGCCGCCGCACCGTCCCCCAACGTTGTCGGAAATAGAAGCTGCGGAATTGATAAATCGTCAATTCTATAATGACAATTTAAGAATGCCGAACTATTTGGCTGATGTACAGCCATTCAGATATGAGTATAATACTGAAGAAGAGTTCATCTTGGAATTAGAAACATGGCAGTATTTAACAAACATAGCCGCAGAGGAAGGTATACAGTTCCCATATATGCTGTTTGTAAACCAAGAAATCAGCGGTTATATCAAATATGATGTAACGACGTTCCAGTTTAGCCATTATAATGGCTTTAAGTAGGGCGACGGTGGCAATTATGTTTGCTGGGTGATCACATGTCTGGCGCTCGATCTGCGCGCGGTGCCATTAGGCAATTTGTGTGTGCTTTGGCAATAGCGGCCATGGTCGTCCCCGCTGCAGGATATACACCATCGCCGGTGCCGGTCCATTGGAGGGCCAAAGTCCCATGAAGAGCGGCGATTTTCCCTGCCGCGGAACGATGATCGTTGTCCGCTTCGGGTTGCGCGACATTTTAAAGTGATCGATGGCGTCTTCCAGGAGCGCCATGGCATCCGGGTCGCGAACGAAAAGACGCCGGTCCTTGACATTGATATCGTTATCGAAAATGGCCTTAGCCGTCTCGGTCATATGGATCACAAATCCGTCCTGGTCTAGGGTGACCGCGGCAACGCGCATCCTATCGAGATGCTTGAGAGGGGCTTCGTCCGACGCCATTTCGCATCACTCCGTTGAAGCGGCTGTCACTGCCCGCTCATAAACTTCACCCGAGGCGCCGCGCCGCCACATTCTGTCTAACACGAAAGTCGCATAATTCCGTGGGCTATTTCTCGGCAACCATCGAGGCCCAGCTGGCGGGGCGCGAGGTGCGCGGCGCGCTGCTCGTGCGTTTCGACTTTGCCTCGCAGTCCATTTGGCTGTGGCCAGGGCATGGCATGCTCAACGCCGGCGGCGCGTTATGGTCCGGCGCCGGCGAGCTCGGAAAGATCGAAGGGCTGGAAAGCCCGTTGCGGGGCATAGCGCCGGTCGTGACCTTCACGCTGTCCGGCGTCGATCCGTATCTCATCGCGGAAGCAATAGGCAACCCGGCCGAATACCGCGGGCAGCTGGTCACCGTCTTTCTCCAGTTTTTCGACGCGGATTGGGCGCCGCTCGATTCCGGCGGCGGGGGTGGCGAGGCGCCGTCAGAAACCGGCCACGGCGGCCATTTCGCACTGCCCGCGCTATTGTGGTACCGGCGCCCGCAACTCACCCGCCAGCGGCCTTCCTAGACCCGCGAAAGTGTTTTGGTTTTTCTGCGCACCATCGCACGGCCTTTGATCTTGTGCCTGAACCATCCTGGAAGATTTTGGAGAAGGGCTGGTTGCGGCCCATGCAAATGCACGGTCGCGGCCTGACTTTCGCTGCTGTTACACACGACACCGACAGCTGCTCCGGTTGCCGAAATCACCGGCGAGCCCGACATGCCGGCAACGATCTTCCCCGCTGGTAAGTTTAGCCACATTGGAAAGCCGGCCGGCACTTGTTCGATCCCGCAGTTGAACCAATCGCCGTCGAGAGAGAGCAGCCATCCCTCGTTACCTGCCGACTCGATGTCTATACGTGCAACGCTCTCATCCTCGACAAGGGTGCGGTAGTCCATGGATTCTTGATAAAGATCGGCACTACCATCCGGCTCTCCAAGCACGGCGATATCGCCGATTGGATCTACAAATGGGCACTCCGCCCAAACGGTCGGGTTTCTACCCAGCGGCGCAAGGAGGTCTTTAAAGGTTCGCTCATGGACATCAGAGAAGGACATGCACGGCGGGAAGAACGGCAGGCAATGCGCCGCGGTGATGATATAATTCCCGATTATGAAGCCACGCCCGCCGCCAACGGTGACCACGGCGCTTGACGCTTTCGCCACACAACTATTCATTTTTTTCCCTTCTTTGACTTCCGCATGCGCACGCCGGCCCCGCCGCCGTTTTCGGCGATGAACTCGACGCCGGCCTTTTCGAGGGCGGCGCGGATTGCTTCAACGGTTCGTGCTTGCGCCGCGAGGTCGCCCCTAATCGTCTCTAGGCGTTTAATCGTCGGCAGTGACACTTTGCTCGCCGCCGCGATATCCTTTTGTTCCCAGCGCAACAATGCTCTTGCCGCCCGCAATTGTTCACTCGTAACCATCCCGCAGCCCTTTTAATAATTATACCTCAGGTATTGACAAACCTTAGGTACTGAGTTATCCCTGAAGTTATCGCATAGCGCGATACAGATTGCAACCTCATTGAAAGGAAAACACATGAACAAACCTAAACTCGGCAAAGGGCTTGCGGCATTGACCGCGAATGCCCCGGCCAAATTAAGCACGACGGAAGCGGCGGCGGCCGATGAAACCGGCGCGCCGATGCGAATCGAGCAAACCCGCTATGAACGGGCGATACTCGACTTCGAGGCCGAAGTACGACGCCGGCGCGACGGGACGCACGCCGAACACCTCGAAAATATGCGGACGATCTTCGCGGACAATCCCGCCGCGTCCGGCACCATGCGCTAACCCTAAGCGGCGCCTGTCCCGTGAACGACTCAGGTGCCGCAATTCTCTTGCAAGAGTGAAGGAAACTCAATGTCGAAGCTCAAAACAGGCCAGCCGTCGCGCCGGGATGACGGCGCTCCCGGCTCGATGGAATGCCAATCTGACAATGAATGCCCCGTAAAAGCGATTGGCGCGAGACTAAATGAACTAATTGTTTTAAGTTCTAAAATAGATGACAAGTGTATAGCGGAAATAAATGACAAGTCTGACTATCTGTCATATGAGAAAACCGGTCTTTCCGTTGCCGACGAGATAGATAGCCTTCAAGGCCAAGCGTCGCATCTCGAGGCTACTTCGGCGGAAGGCGCGCTTTTGCAGCTTTGCTTAGAGCCTGACTCAAAAGACAACTATCGCGCGAGCCGCCTGATGGCAATCTGGATGCAGGCGAGCGCCACGAAGGCCTGGACTGTCTCGGCGAGGTTTTCCCAGTCCTTGGCGAGACGGCGGTT
>JBQTKC010000367.1:0-5753 GCA_052386575.1 Beijerinckiaceae bacterium | reverse complement strand
AATTCATCCACCCGCCGCAGCAGGAAAGTGTAGGCAACCTATGAATACACCCAAACCGTGCTTGATTGAGTGCCCTGTCCTTGCAACGGAAGATAATTTCGATGAGCAGAAATATCTGCTCCAAAATTCGGATGTTGCGGCGGCCGTCGCCAGTGGCGATTTCAAGAGCGGTCACGACCATTTCCGGCGGCATGGACAGGCCGAGGGACGAATGCTTAGTGTTGAAACCGTCGAATACGTTTCCGAAGCAGGGCTTTCCACACCGCTGCCAAGTTTGGATTTGATCCACTTGGTGGGCGGGCATCGTGACTACCATGCCTTTGACCTTTCTCGTCGAAATGCGGTTGACACAATCATCACTCTTCTTGGTCAAGCGGGGCTCGACTATGCCAAATTCCGATCCATTCTCGATTTGGGCTGCGGCTGCGGTCGTATCCTGGCCGGTTGGGAGGGGCGTTTGTCGTCCGAGACACGCCTTTTCGGCTGCGACATCAATCCAATGTTGGTTGAGTTCTGTAAAGAAAATATTAGCCACGCAGAAGTGATACTGAATTCATATTACCCACCGTTACCGTATTGTGATGGTAAATTCGATTTAATTTACGCTATATCTGTGTACACTCATCTTGAGTTACCTGCCATGCTGCAGTGGACAGGTGAAATTTTGCGAATACTACAACCGGGAGGGATCGCGTTTATTACGACCCACGGCAGCTGGTATGCACCGTCGCTCGCTCAGAGCTCCAAGGAGGGCTCCGCCCTTCTTGCGGAAAGAGGCTACTACACTCAGCTGTTCGGCCCTGCGAGCGAGACCTGGGAGGGCTCCAATAATTACGGAGCTTACGTTTCTCCCGATTTTTTGAGACGTTTGTTCGTAGGCTTTCAGATGATCCGGATGTACCCCGGCGTTTCTCACGGTCCAGTACTTAAACATTGGAACCAGGTTAGTGAAACTCTTGTTGCGTATCAGGACATTGCGATCTTCCGAAAATTGTGACAATCGTTGATCGCTAACCCGATTTCGTTGCCGTCAGCCGCTCATTTTGCCTCGTCCTCCCGGTTTCGGCGCAGTTCTCCTGTCGCGCGGCTCACGCCGCCCGCATGAGCACGAGCGCCCGCTTCATGTTCATCGCGCAGGCGACGAATTGCGGATGGCAGTTGTTGCGCGCAAGTGTCGGTAGCACACGATATGGCCGGGTTAATACTACAGTTGTAATTTCCACATTCGCTTTTTGGAGTGGCGGCGTTTTGCGGTGGCCTGATGGCGGCGTCGCCAGATCGGCCACGCCCAACGAAAGCAGATGACCGGCGGATGTGCGGATTGGAGATGGGCGACGAGCCTTCGCAATTCCTGCACGCTGATCGCCAACAGCGCCGCGGCTTTGGCCATGCGGCGGCGGAGAGACTCGTTTTGTTCGAGCGTCACGACAAGCCATTTGGGCTCTCCATTCGCGCCACGGGAGCGACAAAGGCCTGCGCGTCATGATGATCGAGCGGCTTGGCGATCCCGCGGGCGTCCTTCGTGTTGGACGAGACTGGCATTGTGAAGAAGGGCACCCATTCGGTTGGGGTTGGCACGCCAATATGGCGCGAGCGCCGGAAAGCCGCGAGCATCCCCGGCGACGTGAGGTTCGCGACAAAGCAAAAGTTCGGCATCGCCTTGGTGGAGACGGCGCTCGATGCCGGGGTTCCGTGTGGGTTCTGGGCGACTCGGGAGTGTCAGTTTTTTGTGTAAGTCGCTCCTGTGAGGAGTTATATAGTCAAGCTCTGCGAATTTTGTCATAGGGTCTGATAAGCCATCCCCTCGGAGCCGCCGCCGCTCGCGCGCCCATTATGGCGAGCGGCGAGCGGCAGAGAGGGGTTGTGGCGATCCCCGGGGTCGAGCCGATGAGTTCCAACAAAAAGCCGCCCACGAAATTGCAAACCCCAAACGAACCGTTCATGCGGGCGGTCGCCTCATGCCTGCGTACCATGGCAAAAATGCCGGCGGTCGAGGTCGCTTTCACGGCCGAGCGTCCGGGTTTGGTTTGGACCGGCGCGAACGCCAAGGCACGGCTTCCAGAGCCCTCCCGCAGGCTCGACGCACGGGAAGCCGCGACCCTGCGCGGCCACGCCGATTCGATGGCACTACGGCTTGCTTGCCACAACAAGGACATACACCGGCGGCTAACCCCCCCAGCACAAGCCGCGCGCGCGGTTTTCGACGCCGTGGAGCAGGCGCGCGTCGAGGCGATCGGATCGCGCCGGATGCTGGGCGTCGCGGGCAATCTCGATGCGATGCTCGACGACCGCTTTCAGCGGGCCCGCTATGCCGATATCGCGGTCCGCGCCGAGGCGCCGCTCGAAGAAGCGCTCGCGATGATCGTGCGCGAGCGTTTGACTGGGCGCAAGCCGCCCCGGAATGCGCAAAGGATCGTGGATCTCTGGCGCCCGTGGGTAGAAGAACGCGCCGCCGCCGATCTCGACAAGCTTGGGCGGGAAATCGAGGATCAACGGGCCTTCGCGTTTACCGTTCACAAGCTGTTGTCGGCGCTCGAAATGATGGAAGAAGGCAGCTTCGACACCAATCCGGAAGAGGAAGAAGGCGGCGCGGGCGAGCCGGATGGCGCCGAGAATAACGAGACCGAAGGAAGCGCGGACGAACATCAAGGCGACGCGCGCCGGAGCGAAACACTCGAGGCGTCTTCCGATCCCATGGACGAGCACGAGATTGACGGCGCCGACGCGCCAACCGGCGAATCGACGGGGGAGTCCGAACTCAGCCCGCCCGGCGAAGCCGGCAATCCGGGCCGCCCGCCCGTACACGCGCGCGCCGAACCCCACATCCCGGGCTACAAACCCTTCACCAAGAAATATGACGAGGTCGTCGCGGCGCAAGACCTTTGCGATGCCGAAGAACTCGAACGGCTTCGGTCGTATCTCGACAAGCAGTTACAAAATCTTTCCTCGATCGTCGCGCGGCTTGCCAATCGACTCCAGCGACGCCTGATGGCGCAGCAGAGCCGGTCCTGGGAGTTCGACCTTGAGGAGGGCGTCCTCGATCCGGCGAGGCTTCCGCGCATCATAGTCGATCGGCGGCAGGCGCTCTCGTTCAAACGCGAGAAGGACATTGAGTTCCGCGATACGGTGGTGACGCTACTCATTGATAATTCCGGTTCGATGCGCGGGCGCCCGATCACCGTTGCGGCCGCCTGCGCCGACATTTTGGCCCGCACGCTGGAGCGGTGCGGCGTCAAGGTCGAAATTCTTGGCTTTACCACGGGTGCCTGGAAAGGCGGCCAATCGCGTGAAGCCTGGCTGCGGGAAGATAAGCCAGCTTCGCCCGGCCGTCTCAACGATCTTCGCCATATCATTTACAAATCCGCCGATGCGCCCTGGCGGCGATCGCGCAAAAATCTCGGATTGATGATGCGCGAAGGTCTGCTCAAGGAAAACATCGACGGCGAGGCGCTCGATTGGGCCCATAAGCGGCTGCTCGCGCGGCCCGAGCAGCGGCGAATATTGATGATGATTTCCGACGGTGCGCCGGTTGACGATTCGACGCTCTCCGTCAATCCCGGCAACTATCTCGAAAAGCATTTGCGCCGCGTCATCGAAGAGATCGAGACGCGCTCAATGGTTGAGCTCATCGCGATCGGCATTGGCCATGACGTGACGCGCTACTATCGCCGCGCCGTGACAATCGTTGACGCCGAGGAGCTCGGCGGCGCGATGACCGAGAAACTTGCCGAACTTTTCGAGGAAACCGCGAGGCCTGAGCGGGCGGCGCGTCATCGCGAAGCAAGGTTTGCGCGGCAGGCGGCCCGTCCATTGCACTGATCATTGTGCATTAAGATCCGGTGTGAAGCGCATACCAACGCTGATCACTTGCCGGTGCCGCAAGCGTGATCCCATAGCTTGCACTGACGTCGAAGCTGCGGGCCGCCGGTTGGCGGGATTTTCTGGCGCGATTCGCCCGCGGCGCCTGCACCAGCTCGCGTCTCGATCACATGAAACCATTTGAAAGTTGAGTGTGCAGCTCAAATTCAAGGAATTGGAGCATGGCGGAACCGTAAAAGTCAGGCAACTTTTTCTGGACATGCTCGAAGCGTTCCCATAAATCCTGCGAACTGAGCATTGCCGCTCATGCTGGCCTCCTTTCCAGCCGGCAAGGTGAATCCTGCCTCGAGGTTTGGGAATCTCCCTCCGAATTCTGGCTATTCGGGATACGCCCTGACTTCCGCGCCATGAACCCTGGGGACTATCGAATTCCGGCGCGAATGGTGTATAGTTGGGGGAGGATATTTGTGTACGCGCCGGTCCGTTGGCCAAGCAAGCGCGGACTTCGTTGCCGTGCGCGTACGGCAATGCGAATATATCGATGCGGGCGCGCAGGCGCCGCCGGTTCGAAGCCGCCGCCCAAATTGCTTGCTTTGCAGCCCGGATATTTGGACCTGGGAAGATGAGGAATGAGCTGAAATCCAGCTTGTTGAACAAAGGACTGGCCGATCAGCGGGGTGCCGCGGGCCGCGCGCCCAATTTGGGTCTCCTGAAAGTTTGCTTCTTTGGCGGGCGGCCAACTGGCGGTAGCGGCGCAGGCAGAAAATCGAACGATCGGCGGGAGTAGTGAAGATACTATCGGGCAACTCCAATCGGTCTTTGACCGAGGCAATTGCGGCGTATCTTGGGGTGCCGTTGACCAAGTGCCAGGTTCGCCGTTTCGCCGATTTGGAGGTTTTCGTCGAAATTCTAGACAACGTGCGCGGCCAGGATACTTTCGTCGTTCAGTCGACTTCGTATCCGGCAAACGATCATCTGATGGAAGTCCTGATCATGACCGATGCGTTGCGGCGCGCCTCGGCACGGCGAATTACCGCGGTCATCCCCTACTTCGGTTACGCAAGACAAGATCGCAAGCCCGGCCCGCGCACGCCCATTTCGGCCAAGCTCGTCGCCAACCTCATCACCCGCGCGGGCGCCGACCGTGTTCTCACGGTGGACTTGCATGCTGGCCAAATCCAGGGCTTCTTCGATATTCCGACCGACAACCTTTATGCCGCGCCAGTCCTGGTCCGAGACATCAAGGAACGGCTAAAGCTCAATAACGTCATGGTAGTGTCCCCCGATGTCGGTGGCGTGGTGCGCGCCCGCGCCTTGGCAAAACGCATTGGCGCGCCGCTCGCCATTGTCGACAAGCGGCGTGAACGCCCGGGCGACTCGGAAGTCATGAATATTATTGGCGACGTTGCCGGCAAGACCTGCATCCTGGTCGACGATATCGTCGATTCGGGGGACACTTTGTGCAACGCCGCCGATGCCATGCTGCGGGACGGCGCGAAGAAAGTCTATGCCTATATCACGCACGGGGTTCTTTCCGGCGGAGCGGTAGCGCGAATCGCCGCCTCGCGGCTCGAGGAACTGGTTCTCACCGACACCATCCAAGCAACCGAGGCGATCCGGGTTGCCAACAATATAAGGGTGGTTTCGATCGCGCCCTTGATTGGCGAGGCAATCGCCCGAATCGCGAAGGAAGAAAGCGTTTCTAGCCTGTTTGATTGAGCGGCGCGTAAGTCCTGTTATTTCAATATTACTAATGACATTGGATCGAATCCAAGCCACCGTCAAACCGAGCCAATCAAATCAGCGGCTTTCGCGGCGTCAAAGATAAGGGCACCTCGAAAAATTGTGCTTCCTGGTGCCGCGCGAATCGGATGCAAGGTTTGCGGGCGGTAAGAGCGGGGTTTTCGCGATGGGGCAGCTTGGTTTTTTTGATG
>JBQTKC010000366.1:0-20747 GCA_052386575.1 Beijerinckiaceae bacterium | reverse complement strand
GTCAAAAATACCCCCCTCGCGCGACTCGGCGGCAAGCCTTCCATTCGCCGCGCTATAAGACCCGCCTTCGAAATGGAGATTGAACGCACGTCCTTCATGCTCGAAGTCGGCGCTGGCCGGATCGAGGCCTCCCTCGACCAAGGCGCGATCGAGGCGAACGGCGAAAGGCTTGGCGTGCGCGAGCTGGAACTCGAATTGAAAGGCGGCGACCGGTCCGCTTTGTTCAGCCTTGCCCGCGCCTTTATGGCACAGGCGCCGCTCCATTTAAGCTCTATCAGTAAAGCCGAGCGCGGTCATCTTCTTGCCGAGGGCGCCTGGGGCAGCGCGGCAAAAAGTTCAAAGCCGCGACTTGCAAAGGACATGACCTGCCGGCGGTCGTTCCAGGAAATCTGTCAGACTTGCCAGCACGACTTTCATTTGAATCTTTCGGGATTGGAGAAGTCCGACGATGTCGAGGCAATTCACCAATGTCGCATCGCGATTAGACGCTTACGTGCGGCCATGGCGCTTTTTAAGCCGATGGTGTTCGATTTAGCGTATCGAAGACTTGGCGGCGAACTGAAGTGGCTTGCGGGTTTGTTTGGCACGGCGCGGGACATGGATGTCCTGCGGGCGAACTTGCCGCCGCCGTCCCCGGAGGATCAGGCGAGCATGCGGGCACGAGAGTTCGCCGGCAATTGCGACGCCAAGCGTCTTCGCGCGCATCAGGCGGTCCTCGAAGCCCTAGATGGCGAACGCGCGCGGACCTTGCAGCTCGATCTCGCACTATGGATTGAGGACGGGCGATGGCAAAGGCAATCGTCCAGCGTCCTGGATAAACCAATCCAAAAGTACGCCGGCGCCCGCCTGAAAAAACGCTGCCGAAAACTCGTGGAAAAAGGCGCGGGCCTCGCAAAGCTTGCGCCTGACGCGCTCCATAAGATTCGCATAGAGGCAAAAAAGCTGCGCTACATGGCGGAATTCTTCGACGATGTTCCAGGTGTCGCCAAGGACCATAAGCGCCTAAATAATCTTATCAATTGCTGCGAAAAGCTGCAGACGGCCCTCGGCGCGATTCGTGACGAGGAGACCATGGCCCAGTTCTTGCGGAACGAAATTGGGGTGGGCGCCGCCAATGGCCCGGCGGGGACAGCGACTTTGCCGGCCGGTCCGCCCCCGCGAGCGAGGCGCGGTATCGAAAAGGAACTCCAAAAAGCGGTCCGCGCCTATTCGAAATTGGCCGCGATCAAAGCGTTTTAATCTTAAATCGTCGAAAGTCCGTAACGCGGATTGCCAAATTCGCGCTCAGTTTGCCAAACTTGAGGCCCGGCAAAAGACTCTTCCTCCTGGTTTCCGCATCTGTAGCGCCCCGTGCTACCCTCGCTGGTCGCGCCTGGACCCACTGGCGGCATCAGCCATCATAGCGGCACTCGCCATTTTCTTGACTTAGCAAGACCGCCGGTTCGCATGATGGGGCGCGGGCGCCTTGGCGGGCATCGAAGCGATTCTCCGCCCACACGACCTCGTGGGTGGTGAAGGCGCGCAGCCACGCCGCGAGCATAAGAATTTCCCGCCCCAAAAAAGCAAGCGGCGACCATACCGGAATTTCAATTCCCTTGCAAAGCGAGAAGCCCGTCTCGGCGCAGAACCACAAAAGCAAGGTCAGGGAGAATCCTAGCCACGACGGATAAGAAACGAGCGGCGCCGCGAGCGCGCCCGCGACGGCCGCCGGGAGCGGGCTGCCCAGCGGCTCCAAGGGAAAGGTGACGCGCTCGTTTTTTCGTCTTATCACGCTCCAGCGTAGCTGCCGCGCATAGATTTGGGCAATACTTCGCGCACCAATTTCCTGGGCAACGGTTTTGTGCGAAAATACGGTCTTGAGGCCTAGCCGCGCGAGCGCTTGCGAAAGCGCGGTATCTTCCGAAAGCGTATCGCTTATGCCGGCGATGCCGCCCGCCTTGGCGAGGTCACTACGCCGGAAAAGCATGGCCTTGCCGACGCCAAAGCCTAGTCCCAGCGCCGAGGCGCCGAGCAAGACCCGCGCATGGCCATTTATCGAACAGGCCTCGATCCGGCCGGCGAAATTTTTTGCGCGCACCGCGACCGGCACCCCGACGACAAGCCCGACGCCTTGCGTAAAATTTTGCACGAAGGCGGCCATGGTGCCGGGGTCGAGCGTGATATTAGAATCCTTGGTGAAGACGAGATCATGGCTTGCGGCGGCGAGCGGCGACGCAAGATTATTGAGTTTTGGGCTGACCGCCGCCGTGCCCGCCGAGTGCAGAAAACGGCACGAAATTTTAGGGTGGAAGGCCGCGATGCGGCGCGCCGCGTCGAGCGCGGGGGACTCATGTTCGGCGGCGCCGAACAACACCTCGTAGGCGGGATAGTCTTGGACAAACATCGAGTCCTGTGCGGTCTCGAAACCGGGATCGAGCAGTTTTATCGGAAGAACCGCCGAGATGAGCGGCCGATCTTTGCGCGTCGCGCGCCGGCGCTGGACAAAAGATTGCGCAAGGCCGCAGCCGAGGCTCACGCAGAACAGGGCGACGGCAACACTCCACCAGACCGCGCCGGCATAGGAAAAAAAGGAAGCCACGATGTCGATCCGCCGAACGGTTAGGTGGGCGCCATGGCGAAATTCGCCGCCGCTTTATCCCAATTGACCGTATTCCACCACGCAACGAGATAATCGGCCCGCTTGTTTTGATATTTGAGGTAATAGGCGTGCTCCCACACATCGACGCCGAGCACGACGCGTTGCACGCTTTTTTCGAGCGGCGTATCCTGATTGGGAGTCGAGATGATATCGAGCTTGCCGTTGTTATCGACGATGAGCCACGCCCAGCCGGAGCCAAAACGCGACAGTCCGGCGGCGTTGACTTTCCCTGTCAAATTGGCAGGGGAGCCGAACGAAGTGTCAATCGCGGATTTCAGGTCTCCGCTCGGCTCTTTGGGGCCGCCCGGCGTCATCAGCTCCCAAAAGAAAGAGTGGTTCCAATGGCCGCCGAGGTTGTTGCGCACCGGCGCGCGGACTGCTTCCGGCACCACGGAAAGATTGGTGAGTATCGCGACCGGCGACTTGGCGGCGAGATCGGGATATTTTTCGACGAGCCCGTTCAAGGCCGCGACATAGGCCCCATGGTGACGATCGTGGTGGATCATCATGGTTGTCGTGTCGATATAGGGCTCGAGCGCGTCGAACCCATATTCGAGCGGTGGAACTTTGAAGATGGGTCCGGCCGCGCGGGCGGGCCGGCCGAGGCCCGCCTTTGCGGAGGCCATGGCCATGGCGGCAGTGAGCGCCAATTTCAAACCATCGCGTCGTGTGAACATGGGAGTCTCCCCTCTGTATCGATAGGCGAAACCGCCTCGACAACATTTACGCCCGCGCTTCATGTAAGCGCAGGATCTTAACGAGGCGCAACCCTTTTGGACCAAATCCGCTGCGTCAAGATCGCATACGCTTTTCGAGATATTCGCGCAGTGCGGCGTTGATTCGTGATTGCCAGCCTTCTCCCGCCGAGCGGAAGGCTTCCAGAATATCGGGGTCCAGCCGGATCGTTGTCGAAACCTTGCGCGTTCGCGCGAGCGGACGGCCTCTGCGAACAGGGGCGGCGGCGATCTTCTCGCGCCATTTCGGAGCCGGCAGGTCCGGGGCGTCATCCTCGAAATCGAGGACTGTAGAGGGTTTGTTCGCGGTCATTGGCCTTCCTCATGGAGATGATGCGATGCGCTCCTCCGCGCATTGCCCAAACCAGGACGACCATCCGGCCATCCAAAAATCCGATCGAGATAAACCGATCCTCGCCATAATCGCGGCGGTCGTCTTCGACCGTCAGCGTGGGGCCGGCGAAAACTTCGCCCGCCCGCGCCATATCGAGGCCTCGATGATCGAGAGTAGCGCGGCTCTTGGCAGAATCGAACTCGATCGGCAATAGATTGATGTTACTACAATAAATTGCCCGCGGCAATTATCGCGGCAAGAAAAATTCCAGGCGTCCGTCGCGCAGCTCAATATCAAAGACTTAGAGCGTGTCTTCTTTTAGGTACATGGTCCATGTTAAATGGATTAACCTTCTTTCCCAAGCAGACGCCGTTGCTTTGTCCGGCCCCTGTCAAGTTCAGGATAATTACCCAAAACACGGATGCCGACAGGTGCCGGAACTGCCTGAAGTCGAAACCGTCCGCCGCGGGCTTGAGGCCGTTATGGCCGGGGCGCGCCTTACCGCCGTCGAGCAGAGGCGGGCGGATCTGCGGTTTCCGTTTCCGGAGCGTTTCACCGAGCGGCTCACGGGCCAACGCGTCGAGGCGCTCCGGCGGCGGGCAAAATATCTTATCGCCGATCTCGACGGTGCTGAGGTCCTCGTCATGCACCTTGGCATGTCAGGGTCTTTCCGCGTCGAGGAAGCCTGCGGGCAAACCGCTCGTGCGGGCGCGAAAAATTCCCGGCACGATCATGTCGTCTTCGGCCTCTCGACAGGCGCGCGTGTTGTCTACAACGATCCCCGCCGCTTCGGCTACATGCTCTTGATACGGCGTCCCGAATTCGCCACGCATCCGCTGCTTAGGAACATCGGAATTGAGCCGCTCGGCGGCGAGCTCGACGGCGCGGCGCTGGCGAGACTTTTCGCGGGGAAGACGAGCTCGCTAAAGGCCGCGCTCCTTGATCAAAGTTTGATCGCCGGTCTTGGCAATATTTATGTCTGCGAGTCTTTGTACCGGGCGGGGCTTTCGCCGCGCCGCGCCGCGGGCAGCCTCGCGCGCAAGGATGGCGGGCCAAGCGCGCGGGCAACGCTTCTCGCGGGCGTCATTCCCGAGGTCCTCGAGGAGGCGGTGGCGGCTGGCGGGTCATCGCTGCGCGATCATCGTATGACCGATGGCGCGCTCGGCTACTTCCAGCACAGTTTCCGGGTCTATGGCCGCGAGCATGAGCGTTGCTCGCGCTGCGGCGGCAAGGTCGGGCGGATCACGCAATCTGGCCGCGCCACGTTTTATTGCGGCGGCTGCCAGAGGTAACGTGAAACCTCAGACGCGCGAGGCGATGGCTGGGACGGCCCCTGGCGATCCGAGCACCACGACCCGCGTGCCAATCGGTGTTTTCTGATAGAGATCCATCGCATCCTGGTTGATCATGCGAATGCAGCCGGAGGATTGGCTCAGCCCGATCGTAAAGGGCTCATTCGTGCCATGGATGCGAAAATAGGTATCCTTGTTCCCTTGCCAGAGATACATGGCGCGGGCGCCGAGCGGATTGGCGGTTCCTCCGTGCATGCCGACCCCGCTCTGCAACGCCACCATCGATTTGTTGAGGTCCGGCCTGCGGTCGAGCATTTCCTTTGGCGGATACCAGTCCGGCCATTCCTGCTTGCTCTTGATCGTTGCTTCCCCGGCCCAGCGGTATCCGTCGCGTCCGACGCCTACGCCATAACGTGTGGCGCGGCCGCCGCCTTCGACATGGTAGAGAAAGTGATTGGCGGGATCGATCACGATCGTGCCTGGCGCTTCCCTGCTGTCATAGCTGACGTTCTGGCGCA
Source organism: Beijerinckiaceae bacterium (assembly GCA_052386575.1). GTDB lineage: Bacteria > Pseudomonadota > Alphaproteobacteria > Rhizobiales > Beijerinckiaceae > Methylocapsa. The sequence goes on along the minus strand of JBQTKC010000366.1, from coordinate 15,231 downwards.
AAAACGCTGGATCAACCTTTGCATATTCGACGGCGGGAACGATGAAAGCTCCGTCCTTGATCTCTGCATAGATCGAGCTGTACTGCGGCGAAACGGCGTCCGCCAAGGCAGAATTTGCAGGCGGCGCGACCGCAATCGCGGCGGCATTGAGCGAAGGACTGGGGTTCGCGCCGACGCATCCGGCGAGACAGCTTGCGGCCGAAGCGGAAGCTCCGGCGATCATAGCGCGGCGAGTAAGGCGGCGAGTTAGAAAGAACATTTTGGACCGAATCGAAATCAAGATGGCGAGACAAGGACTTTGTAATGGAAAAACCTTCGCCGCGATATGGCAGAGATGTCACGCTCGCAAATATTCCGCAGGTCTTGCATGCGGGTTGGGGCTCGGCCGGCGGAAACCGCGCGGGCTGCCCCGGCGCCGAACTAAAAATCGCCGGCGCCTCTTGCCGTTACTCTATCGTGATATATATTATCCACACATATTTTGCACACATCAACTGGTGTTTGCCAGGTGTTTCCCTCGACCTTCCCGATCGGGCCAGCCTTGCGGCCGGCACCCTCACCGGCGAAATGCACGGCCAAGCTTGGTCCGTCGATATCGCGCCTTTTCCGGGCGATTTCGTCAATCTGCGCGCGGCCCAATTCTGGACACCCCAAATTAACGAACCCCTGTTTGAACCCCTGGTTCCGTCATGAGCGGATGACGATTTGGCCCGATCGTCACCCCCCAAGCAGCGGGTGCGGGGAAAGCGGTTTTGTGACTGTTGGTCCGGGCGATGCGGGTTCAAGGCGAAGCCGCCGCAAATCGGGGCATTGCGAAGGATGCGCGAAGTTTTGGGATTTGATGCGAAACGGGGTTTCCGCACCGATGCCCATGCTCACCGGAGCAGCCTCTGAGGAATTGCTGTGAAAACCATCACGAAGTTAGTGCTTGTGTCGCAGCCGGCCAAAGTATATAATCTCATACTTAATGTCTCTAGCGGTACAGACGTTACGATTACCAATCGAACCACCGCGCTCTCCACCGCCTCGATCAGTTAAACATGTCATAATATTGTTAACTTTTATTTTACATCAAATATCACGCTATCGCATTGTTGAGAGTGCCAAGCATCCATGTTTCGTCAAGGAATTGCGGTCAGGATGCTTCCCAGAATCGGCAGCGAAGTAGGAAGTGGCGTCATCATGACCCTGACCATTGGCTACGACGGCAAATTCCTGTGGCGGAACAACGGCATCGGGTCGCGCTCAGGACATGGCATTCACGCCCGGCACCTATTATCGGAGATGCTGGAGTGCTGGCCGCAAGGGCGGTTCAAGGTGTACGCCCTCGACACCGAGCTTGGCATCGATCATCGGCCAAATTGTCAAACCGTCGCGCTGCCTCGCTACGCGAAAAACTCATACCTGCGCAACCTGATCGCCTATCCAATCGCGCTGGAACGGCATCCTGTCGATGTCCTACTCTCGTTTTCGACCCTGCCCGCCTACACGCCTTGCAAGACGGTCCTGTTGCTTGCCGACGTCTTCTGGATGGCGAATTCGGGCTGGCTGCCGCCTCATATTGCGATACCGAGGACGCTGGCCACGCGACGCTCCGTAAAGCGGGCCGACCTGATTGTGACCACGACGGAATTTTCCCGTCGCGAGATCATGCGCACCCTGGACGTCCCTTCCGAGAAGATTGTCGTGGTGCCGCACGGTGTCCGCACGGAATTCACCGAGCGTCTGTCCTCGGCTCGGATCTCGGACGTACGCGCCCGGTACGGCATCCGGCAGCAGTACATTTTGTCTTTGAACGACATCCACCCTCGGAAGAACCTCGGCGGATTGGTCGAGGCATTTGGGCATTTGAAGTCCCGCACCGGGCTGCCGCATCAGCTTGTCATCGCCGGGCGGAGCCTGTTGCCGTACCCGGAATTCTACCGCCGCGTGGAGAACAGTCAGTTCGCGGACGACATCAAGGTACTCGGCTTTGTGCCGTCCGAGGACGTGCTGGCGCTCTACCAAGGGGCCGCCCTCTTCGTCTATCCTTCGTTCTACGAAGGATAGGGCCTGCAGGTTCATGAAGCGATGATAGCCGGGGTACCCGTAACGGTTGCCAACAACACCACCTTGCCCGAGATCGCAGGCGATGCCGCCGATACATTCGATCCGCACGATCCCTATGACATGAGCCGAAGCATGGAACGGGTCCTCACAGACACGGCCTTGCGCGACACGCTGGTCGCGAAGGCCCTCGTGCGGGTAAAACGGTACTCTTGGCGGCAGGCAGCCGAAGCAACACTTGCCGCCTGCGTCAGTGTCGGTGCTGAGCGTGGAAAAGCGGCCGCATATTCGTATTATCCTTAAAACCATACAAGACCATACAAGTCTTGATTGTCCCATTCCGGGGACTCAAAACCCTCGCCTTCAGGCGAAGGACAAGGTAGATGAAGTCGCGTTATGCGACGATATCTGCTCGGCAGCCACGCCAAAGCCATTTGAAGGTTCACGTCGTGTGGGTTCCGAAATACCGGAAGCGTGTGTTGGCGGGTCCACTAGCGGTTCGCACCCGTGGCTTGCTCCGGCGAATCGTGACGGAGAACGACCTCGACGTTATCTCGGGGAAGGTAGCGGCCGATCACGTTCCCATGTTCATCAGCTATCGTGCTCACCAAAACATCAGTCAGATCGTGCAATGGCTCAAGGGCACCAGTTCGCGGCTCCTATTTCAGGACTTCCCGCATCTCAAGAAGCAATACTGGGGGCGCCACCTGTGGGCGAGGGGCTATTGCGCGGTGACGTCCGGCAACATCACGGACGAAATGATCAACGACTACATCAGCGAGCAAGAAGGCGTGCCCGTTCGGGACGACAGGCGATTTCAAATCGACCCTTCTTGAAACCCTCGCTTTACAGCCGATGTTTGTTCATTACTTATATAAACAACTTGATGTATATGGAAAGTTGACAATGTTAGTATCACGCAAGCTATGTGCTCGTATAAAAATTGCATTTCTTGTCTTTTTCATTGGATATTGCTTTATGAACGAAGTTACGAATGCGCAAACTACTGAAATAAATCTTAACTCACCTCAAGACACATTAGGTAGCCACAATCGGATTTTATCAAATAATCCTGAACCCCAGTACCTTATGTTCCAAATCTTCACCGCGGGTCCGGGATTCACCACCGAGTCGGCGAAACAGGCGATTTCGGAGCTGCCTGAAGCCACGTTTCTCGACGTCGAGGCGAAGAATATCCTGGAGTTCGTGGGAGAGCGCGGAGACGAACTCCACCGGCTCGGGGTCATGGTGGGACCGCTCGCGCTGGACTATACCGACGCTCAACTGCGCGCGCTGATCGAACGAACTTTCGCGGTCGCGTCAAAGCACAAAATCGCCGTGGGTTTGCATATAGACGATGCCAAGTTCTGGATGAACCGCCGCGACCTGTGGAGTGATCCCGCCAATGTCGAATGGCTTGACTGGTATGGAACTCCGAACACCGGCCAATACCTGAACTGGGGCCGGCCGTGGCGGCTTGCGCCCCAGGCCTGCTTCAATAGCAAGGCGATGCTCAACGAGGTTCGGCGGCTGGCCGGAGAAGTGATCGGCCCTGCCATCGCCGAACGGGTCGCGATGCTGCGCGAGACGGGAGACGAAGCGCTGTTCGCCGGAGTCATCGTCGGCTGGGAAACCGCCATCGGACACGACTTCGAGTCGCACCAGGACCTTGGCTACTGTGCGCTCTCCAATCTCGGTTTCAGTGAGGAAGCGCCGCCGCGCGACCGCGACCGCGCGCTCGAATCCGTGGTACAGAACTGGATCGCAACTTGGTCGAGGGGCTTGGCCGGCGCCGGCGTGCCGGGCGGCAAAATATACTCCCACATCGCGATCAAATCGAAAAAACGATTTGACGAGGCGCAACACTCGGACGGCCGTTCCTATTCGCAAACCGTTGGGTATACGCCGCCCTCGGTCGCATTCGGCGAGTCTTACCGTCCGGGGTTTAGCACCTATCCCGATGCCGACATACTCGGCGAAATCTACGACGCTTTACGCACCCATGGGAACCCGCCCTGGGGCTCCGCCGAGGGCACCAATGTCGACATCCAAGCAGGGCAACCCAGAATTCCGGACGAGGGCATGCAGGACTATCTCGCCCGCATGTTCAATCATGGCGCGACCATGACAAACGTGTTCGGCTGGAACATCGGCGACAAAGGCAATCTGTTTCGGCGGGCAGTCGAGAGCGACGAGGCGGTCGCGGCCTACCGGAAGTTCCTCCGCGGCGCTCGCCTTGACGAGGCTCCATTGGCCCAATCCTACCGCGCACGCGATACCGAATTGCAGAGCCGCATGCGGGCGCTGCCGGGCCGGATCGAGAACTATCGGCGCGCGGGCGGTGACTTGGGCCTGCTCCAGCCCAGGACCAAGCAGCTTATGCAAAATTTGAGGGAGGGACGGTTAGACGCGATGAAAGGTGATCTCGATCTTATCGAGGCGACCATCGACTCGAAGGTTGGCGGTAATTCGAATGTGGGCCGGTGAGTTGGAGAAGGCATCAAAAGTACTCCAGGCGCTTGGTCCGACGCCCGAATCTCTTTGAGCGCTTCAGCATCCCCTCATCTGATCAACGGCGGAGAGAAGCAGCGTTGTTGAAGCCAGCCGAGACGTCGCAAAAGCCTTGGCGCCAGCTGGCGTTCGTGCTCGGCGAAGCCGTCCTATCGCTGATTTCGAGCGGGGTTCTGTTCATCATCATATCGCGCGTGTCCGGCCCAGAGCTGCTCGGCACGTACGCCCTCGCCTTCGCGTGGCTGATGCTGTTTCAGGGCGTGAGCAGCTTCGGGATTCCGGAGTTCCTCATGCGCGAAGTCGGCGCATACGGCCGAGGTGCCGCCAGCCAAGTGGTTCATGCGATGTTGCTTGGATTGGGAAGCGGGTTCGTGGCCCTCTGTCTGATGCTGGCCTCGGTCCGATTGTTTGGTTACTCGGCGGACCTCGTTTCGGTCATCACCATCGCCAGCCTGGCCTTGATCCCGGCCTTCCTCAATACAGCCTGCCGTTCGGTGTTTTTGGCCCTGCGCCAGATGCATTTGACGTTCCTGGCGCTGCTGGTCGAGGTCACGATCGTGATGTCCGTCAGCCTATACCTGCTCTTGTCGGGTTTCGGCGCGATCGCCCTGATCGTCACCCTTGTCGCCGCCAAGTTCACATCGGCATCCATCTCTTTGACTCTGCTGTACCGCCGAGTGCTTCAGGTGCGGCCTTCATTCAAACTCGGTTTCCTGATGCGGACGGCGCGAACAGTGTTTGTCTTCGGCATTGGCAGCATGCTTGGCATGCTGACGATGCGCATCAACACGATCATGGTGTCGCTATGGGTGGATATCGCGACCGTCGGCCAATTCGCCGCGGCAACGAAGGTCATGGAAATCGGTCTGATAATCCCCAATCTATTTGCCCAACTCCTGATGACCCGGATCGCCTACAGCTTTAACACGCAAGGTAACCGCGATCCCAATCGCTTCGGCGCCTGGTATCAAGCCCTGTTCGCGCTCACTGTGCCGGCATGCGTCGGGGTCTTCGTGTTCGCCGGGCCGATCCTGGAAACTCTGTTTGGGAGGGGATTTGAGAACGCGCGCTGGATTCTCGGTATCCTGATGATCTACTTGGTGATCGAATCGGCCGACGCCGAAATGAGCGTTATCCTGCTGGCGGCGCACAGACAGCGCGAAGATGTAAGGCGGCTGGCTTTCAATCCCCTGATCAACATCATTTTGAACCTGATGCTGCTACCGGTCCTGGGACCGGTTGGGGCCGCGATCGGGCGCGCCGGCGGCGTCGCCGCCTCGGCAACTCTGCGCTATCTCTTGATCGCCCGCGTATTGACCCGGCTGAACTTGTTCCGTTTCGCCGCGAAACCGGCGTTGATCAGCATCGGTGTTGGATCGGCCTGTTATTTCTTGCTCGATGCGGGCCATCAAGCCTGGCTGCTGTTTTTCTATGTGGCGGCGTCCGTGGTGTTGCTGAGCATCTCCTCCAGCTTCTCTCCCTCGGCGATCAAGGACATGATGAGTTTACCCTCGAGCCAGGACTGAGCGAGGTATTTGGAAACGTCCTCGGTAATGTCCCGCGCGCGCCACGCCAGTTCATGGCTATCCGTCACGGTCCAACGGGCGTGAAGAAACTGCCGTACGATTGGATGGAGCCTCAGCCGCGCCTACGGCAATAGCGCTGGAGGAGTGTGTTTGTTGAGCTGTCGTGGACGGAACTTGGCCCACCGCCAGATCGCAACTCCTTAGTGATGCGCGTCGCCAATATCTTACCGAGTTCCACGCCCCACTGGTCAAAACTGTCGATCGCCCACACCGCGCCTTGGGTAAATACGCTGTGCTCATAAAGCGCGACGAGGCTGCCGAGGCTTTGCGGGGTAAGCGCATCCGCCAAAATGACATTGGTTGGCCGGTTTCCCTCCATCACCCGGAATGGTATCTGGAAGGTGGAAGCTCCCTCGGCCGCAAGTTCCTCGGCCGTCCTGCCGAAGGCCAACCCCTCGGCCTGCGCGAAGAGATTGGCCATCAAGAGATCGTGATGCTCGAGATATTGGCTGAGCGGGTGGCAGAAGCCAATGAGATCGCAAGGAACGAGTTTGGTACCCTGGTGGATCAGCTGGTAGAAAGAATGCTGTCCATCAGTGCCCGGCTCGCCCCAGATCACCGGGCCGGTCTGATAATCCACGGCCCGGCCTTCGACATCCACATGTTTTCCATTGCTCTCCATTTGCAGTTGCTGCAAATAGGCGGGAAAGCGCGCGAGGGCCGCCGAATAGGGCATGATACCCACCGTGTGCGCCGCAAAGAAATTGTTATACCAAACGGTAAGCATGCCGAGCAGGATTGGCAGGTTCATGCCAGGCGGCGCTGCCCGAAAATGCTCATCCATCGCGTGAAAGCCAGACAGCATGTCGCCGAAGTTTTGCCTGCCGATGGCGAGAATGGTCGATAGTCCGATCGCCGAATCCATCGAATAGCGGCCCCCGACCCAGTCCCAGAAGCCAAACATTTGGGCTGTGTCGATCCCGAACTCGTTTACCTCGCGGGCATTGGTCGAGACCGCGACGAAATGCTTGGCCACCGCGGCGCTGCCGAGCGCCTGCACGATCCAATTCCGCGCGGTGGCGGCATTGCCCATCGTCTCCAGCGTCGTGAACGTCTTGGACGCGACGATGAACAACGTTTCCCCCGCATCAAGATCGCGGGTCGCCTCAGCGAAAGCGGCGCCGTCCACATTGGCGACGAAGCGGAATTTCATCGAGGGGTTAGCAAAGGAGCGCAACGCCAGATAGGCCATTTCCGGACCGAGATAGGATCCGCCGATGCCGATGTTGACGACGTTTCTGATAGGCTTGCCCGTAGCCCCAAGCCACCTCCCGTCGCGCAGCCGCTCCGCGAATTCGCCCATGCGTTCGAGGACAGCGTGAACTTCGGGCACGACATCATGGCCGTCGATCCGCATCACCGAACCCTTGGGCGCCCGCAGCGCGACATGAAAGGCGGCGCGCCCTTCGGTGAAATTGATTTTTTCGCCGGCAAACATGGCGTCGCGCCGCGCCGCGACACCGCGCTCTTCCGCAAGCCGCAGCAACAGCCGCAGTGTCTCCCCGGTGATCCGGTTCTTTGAGTAGTCGAGATAAAGGCCAGCCCCTTCCGCGGCGAAACGTTCGCCGCGGTCTTTGTCTTTCGCGAACATCTCCCGCAGATGCAGCGACTTGATGTTCTCGTAATGGGCGCTGAGGGCCTGCCATGCCGGCGATGTTGTCAAATTCGGATGGGTCATCGTTTGATCCGCGTTACGTCAATCGTGAGGATAGGCCATCGCCTCGACGGACTCTACAAGTCTATGGAATGGCGCAATGGAAACATGATTTTGTCCCCGGAACGGATTATTGAGCAGGACGACGAGCGCCATGACGAGGCCAATCAATGCTCCAAGCAGCGACACCGCGGCCAGATGCATCCAAAAGCGCGGCGCCCCGAAAAGATAGGTAAACAACATTAATATCACAGCTCCGGCAATGAGATTCCACCACAGGATCGGCGGCAATTCCAATGTCGCGGCGTGGAAGCGGCCGCGGCGCGCGTCGTAAAGCTCGTTCAAGGTTTTGATGGCGCCGGCGCGCAAAATGCCGGCACTTTCATCGTCTGCTTTAAATTGCAGAAGTTCGGCGTGAAACTTGTCCATCAATTGCCAACCCGAGGCTTCGTCCGCACGCCCGGCGGCCAAGGCCGCCCACTCGTCTTGCACGACGATTTCCGCGTAGACAAAGAGAAAATGCCGCATTCTTGAAGCCGAGGGTTCCGGAAACGCCACAGTGTCGCGATAGAGATCGCCAACGAGATTGGCTTCCGTTTGCACTTGACTTTCGATTTGCGCGAAATTTTGCCAGACGGCCACTGCCACGAACGCAAGCAATACGGCGTAAGTGGCGCCGACCGTCGCAAAGATGAAGCCCGAAATGTCGTTGTGAACGGCGCGAACGCCCTGCGGCAAGATCGGGTGGACCACGCACAGGCCAAGCGCCGAAAGTCCCGCACCAATGAGGAGCGAGACAAAGACGGCGGCAGTGGTGGGCAAATCGGAGAGCCAGTGAGCTGCAACGTCAAGCATTGGAAAGTCGCCTCGGCGCCGTCAAGATCCACTCATTCGCTTAACTTTGCCAAAGTTGGGCTCTTTGTTCCAATGAAGTCCAGCAAAACCTGCCAAGAATTGGCGAATGACTTTGCCCTCATGCAATTGAAGCTGGCTCGCCAGCGCCCCCGTGCCCCGTCGCCGCTCTGCCTTGGCGGGCAAATCCGCGCCATTCCGTTGCGAATGTGTTCCACCGCACGGACAAAGAGCGAAGAATAGCGGCCAATCACTTTAACAGGGAAATAATTTCTGAAATGTATGAGTGCTGAGTGCATAGGAGGAGTCGTGGCCAAGTTTGCCGGCGCGGCGGTTTCCGGCCGGTTGCCCGGCGCCAGGGGCCGCCGGCGCTCCGCTCGGTTCGCCGGATAGCGGGGAGTATCCGAATTTGCCAAGGCACAGGGTTCTATTTCTGGCTTTTTTGGCGGCGCTGGAGTACACTTGAGCAGTGCCATTTGCCACGAAAACGTTGCAAACTGATCGGAATCCGAAGGTCCACGCTTTTCCGCCTATTTGGCGGCTGCTTATACCGGAGTGGATTTCAAGATTAACTTGTATAGCTCAAAGTATAGCTCATTGACAACTCGCATTGGATTTCATCATGCCGCTTTCCGACAGTGCCGCATCTTTCGCAGCGCCCAGCACCAGTTTTGCACGCGATCGCTTTAGTCAGTTAGAATCGGACAATGGGGGTAACGCTCAAGCTTGGACAAGGAGCGCCTTCCAGCTTGCGATTTTAAGCGTCGTCATCTTTTACGGGCTCGCGCTGGCCGCTTGGCTCTCCAGCGGAACGGTCGTGCCGTGGGATTCGAAAAATCATTTTTACGCGATGTTCCGGTTTCTTGGCGATGCTTTGCATAATGGCGAAATTCCGTTCTGGAACCCTTACCATTTCGGCGGCCACCCGGCGATCGCCGATCCGCAATCCTTGATTTTTACGCCGACCATGATGCTTTTTGCGCTGGTCGCGCCGCATGCCTCGATGCCGCTCTTCGACGCGGTTATCCTCGGCCATCTGCTCGCGGGAGGAGTTTTTTTGATTGGGCTATTGCGGAGCTGGCGCTGGCACCCCGCCGGCGCCGTGCTCGCGGCGCTCATTTTCATGCTCGGGGGCGCTGCGTCCTCAAGGCTCCAGCACACCGGCATGATCATTTCCTATTCGTCCTTTCCGGCGGCCTTATGGTGTCTCGATATCGCGCTCGCGCGCCGTTCCTATTGGTTCGCCCTTTGGTTTGGCCTCTCCGCTTCCTTAATGACGCTTGGCCGCGATCAGGTCGCCTTCCTGCTATCCATGGTTCTCGCTGGGTATCTTGTCTTGGCCGCGGCCCAATCTGGACATGCGCTCAGCTATTTGCGCGCCCGGGCCGGCATTCTGGCGTTGAGCGCCGCCTCGATCTTCGCGATTTTGACCGTGCCAGCGCTGTTGACCATGCAGCTTCTTGTGGATTCGAACCGGCCGGACTTTCCTTTTGGGGTCGCGGCGGCGGGTTCGCTCGCGCCGGTCAATCTGATCACGTTATTCGCGCCGAATTTCTTCGGCTCTCTCGATCGTCTTTATGATTATTGGGGGCCTGACTATGACACCATGCCGCGCGCCGACTGGACAGACCGCGCCGTCGATTATCTCTTTATCGGCGCGCTTCCTTTCGCGCTCATCGCCTGGCATGGATTTGCGGCCGGCCGGTTGTTCGCGCGGCGCGGGCGTTTCTTTCTCATTCTGCTTCTGCTCGCGCTCGCTTACGCGCTGGGGCGTTATACTCCGTTCTTCGCGCTGGCTTTTGACCGGATTCCCGGCGTGTCCTTCTACCGGAGGCCCGCGGACGCGACGTTTCTCGTCAATATCGCGCTTGCCCTTAGCGCCGGATTTTTGCTGCACCGCTATATCGAGGAGGGCCTGCCGCGGCCTTTCCGCGCGCTGCCGAAATGGCAAGCCTTCGCGCTCGCCGGGGCAACCACGCTCGCGCTCGCTATTCTGACCGGCGCCGGACTTTCCTTTTCCTTGCGGGAAGGCCATCTGACCAATTCGCTTGCCGCGCTCGCGGTTGCCGCGACATTGGCGGGCGCGGGCGCCGCCATTTTATTTGGGATGCAAGCAGCGCCGAGGCGGGCCCTCGCGGCAAGTTTGTTCGCGCTTTTGAGCGGGGCCGAAATCCTCTCGCGCAATGCCGCCTCCCCGCTCAACGCGGAGCCGTCGGAACGCTACGCGGTCTATGCCGGCATGAAGCCGTCGGAGGCCGCGGGCATCGAGGTTCTGCGCCGCGAAATAGACGCTAAAATGCGCGGCGGCGACCGGCCGCGCGTCGAGATTCTGGGCCTAAAAGGGGCGTGGCAGAATGCCTCAATGGTCCTCAAATTAGAAGATACGCTCGGCTATAATCCGTTGCGCATCGAAGAATACGACCGCGCGGTCGGCCCGGGACAAAATGCCGAGGACTTGACGTTCCGCCGCTTTCCGGGCACTTTTCGGGGCTACAATAGCCATCTAGCGGCGTTGCTTGGGCTCGAATATTTGGTCCTGGACCGGCCTTTGACGGAACTGCCGCGCGACTTCCCGCGGCCGCATGCGCTGGCGATCTATACAAGCGCCACCATGTATATTTATAAGCTCGGCGATACCGCGCCGAGAGCCTACTTCGCCTCGGCGGTCGAGCCCATCGATGATGAGGAAGTTCTCGACGAACACGTCTTTCCCGGCTTTGATCCGGGAAGCGAGGTGTTGATCGACAAGGCAAGCATGGCTGAACTTCGCGACGGCCCTTATGCCCAGGCCGCGGGCCATGAGCGGGTCCAATTCGCCTCCCTGAGCACGGGGCACGGGGCGGGGCGGTCCGTAGCCCAACTCGCGAGCGAAAGGCCTCGTCCGTCGCATGTCGCGATCGTCAACTACGCCGACAATTCGGTCGAGATCGACGTTGACGCGCCAAAGGCGGGCATTGTCGTGCTGCACGATCTTTTCTATCCCGGCTGGGAGGCGCATGTCGACGGGCAAAGGAAACCGGTGCTGCAGGCCAATATACTGTTTCGCGGCGTCGAGGTTCCGGCCGGCCGCCATCGGGTCGCCTTTTCCTTTCACCCGCTGTCGTTGACCAATCTCGCGGCGGCGGCCTCAAGCGTTCTCCGTCGCGAAGAGGAGTAAGGCTTGCGGCGATTTTTGCTTGCGAGATTAGCGGCTTCTTGCCTGTGCCTGGTAGCTTGGCCCGTCGCGGCGCAATCGCCGAAAGCGGGAAACCCCGCCGATCCTGCCTTGCACTTGCCGCTCATCCCCGAGTTCGCTCCCGGAGCGGCGCGCGGCATGGTCCGGCTATCCGCCTTTTTTGCCGCCACCAACACGCAGCCGGTGCGGGAAGGCCTGCAATGGCGCGTATTCGAAGAAGTCCCGGGAGCCGACGGAAACCACAAACTCGTCGCGCAATCCACCGACGCGATGCCAAGTCTAGCTCTTCCCAACGGCAATTTCGTCGTTCATGCCGCCTTGGGTCTCGCGGGTGCGACAAAGCGCATCGTCGTTGAAGGCACGTTGCTAAACGAAACGCTCGTGCTCAATGCCGGCGGACTGCGGATCGCGGGCCAGCTCGGCGACACGCTCATCAATTCGGCGAAATTGGCGATTTCCATCTATGTACCGGAGCGGGGCAATCCGGAAGCAAAACTGGTTGTGGCAAACGCGAAATCCGGCGACATCATCGGGTTTCCGGAAGGCAATTATCATATTGTGTCGACGCTGCAGGACGCGGCGGCCAACGGTCAATCGAGCCCGACGAATTCGGTGATCAGCGCCGATTTGCGGGTGCAGGCCGGGAAGCTGACCGACGCGACGCTACGGCATCGCGCCGCCACAATTACGCTAAAACTCGTGAACAGCCCTGGCGCCGAAGCCCTCGCGAATACGGCGTTCACGATCCTGACGCCTGGCGGCGACGTCATCCGCGAGATGATCGGGGCGTTTCCAGCCGCAACGCTCGCCGAAGGCGAATATGTCGCGATCGCAAGGCACGCGGGCAAAACCTATCAAACGACGTTCAAGGTCGTGTCCGGCGTCGACAAGGATGTCGAATTTCTCGCCAACGAAACCCCGCCGCCCGAGGCGCCGTGACAATTAAGTCTCGATGCTTGAAATCGCAGTTCCCGCAGGCGTGGCGGGCTCGAAGATGATCCGATTCCATCGTAGTACCGATCCACCGGACGGTGGTTGACAATCCTGCCGTGGCATTCAATGTCCGCCGGCGAATGTAGCAGCTTGCTTACGCAAGCCCAGAACACGCCGAGCGGATTCCTGTCATCGCCGCACCCTTCCCAATACCTCGCGGAACGCCATTGTTGCGCCTTTGCCATTCCGGTGCCCGGCGGCTCCGGTCCTGTGCCAATGGCCTTGTCTCGTGTGTCGCGTCCAACGGTGCCGGCTCGCGTGGCGGTGGCGGTAATGCGACCCTCCCTCCACGGCCACCTCGGCCCGGGCGTTTGCGGTTACAGCCTCCGCGTCCTGGCCCTTCACTTCCGCGCTTGCGAGAGTCCTGCCGTGGCCGCGGGCCACCGGGCCAAATATGGCCAGGCACTGATTGTAGGCGTCGGCCGCCTGAATTTTTTCGCAGTCGTCGATGCTGCGAGGAGCGGCTTTCGATTGCGCGGGGACCGCGGCCAGCGCGGCCACGAAAACGACGGTCAAAATGGATCTCACGACTTTATCCTCTCAGGCTCGCGCCGGTTTTCTTCGCGACCTCGGCGACGATCTTGCCGGCCGCGGAGTCGATCTCGGCCTCGGTCAAGGTTTTTTCGCGCGGTTGCAAGGTGACCGATATGGCGACCGATTTCTTGCCCGCGGGAATGCCCCTGCCTTCATAAACATCGAACACGCCGGCGTTCGCGACGAGCTCCCGTTCGGCCGCGACAGCCGCCTTCACGATGTCGGCCGCCTTCACGGTTCGATCGGCCAGGAAAGCAAAGTCGCGTTGCACGGGCATGAACTCCGGAAGCTCGAGCTTCGACTTGGTCTTTGTGGAGCGCGATTTCGGCGACGGTATGTCATTGAGGAGCAGCTCGAAACCGGCGACCGGCCCCTCGGCGCCGAGGGCTTCGAGGTGGCGCGGATGGATCTCGCCAAAGGCGCCGATAACATTTTTTGGCCCCAATTGGAGGGTGGCCGAGCGGCCAGGGTGAAACCAGGCGGGCCCGCCTGAAATGATTTGCACTCCGCGGGCCGGCACGCCAAGCGCCGTAAGAAGTGCGAAGGCATCGGCCTTGGCATCAAAGAGATCGACTCCGGCGGACGGCATCGACCAATGCCTCCCGGTTCCTTTTTCTTTCGCCATGCCGCGCCGGATCGCGCTGGCCGCGATCTTCTGACCCGCCGCGTCGTCGCTCAAAAAAACTTGCCCAACCTCGAAAAGCGCAACATCGCCGTGGCCACGGTCGGCGTTGCGTTGTCCCGCCGCGATCAGTCCTGGCAGCAGACTCGGCCGCATGTCCGAAAGCTCTGGGGCAATCGGATTGGCGAGCGCGAGAGAAGAAGCGCCGCCGCCAAACAACAGCGCGCGCTGGCGCGACACGAACGACCAGGTCACCGCTTCGACAAGGCCGTTGGCGGCAAGCGCCCGCTTGGCGCTTTTCACCCGCTTTTGCAGCGGCGACAGCACGGGTCCCGCGACATTCGCGCCGTTCGCGCGCGGCATTCGGGCAGGCACAACGCGATCGAGTCCCGCGATGCGTACAATTTCCTCGACGAGATCGGCCGCGCCTTCGATGTCGGGCCGGAACGAGGGTGCCTTCACAATCGCCTCTCCGGCGGCGCCGGCATGATTGACGATCTCGAACCCGAGGCTCTCGAGAATGCCAGCCATTTCCGAACGGTCCAGTTCGAGCCCAGTCAGCCGCTTCACCTCGCTCCACGGAAAGACAATGCGCTGGGCGGGCCGAGGAATCCGCCCAGCAAGGGCGATTTGCGAGACAACCCCGCCGCAAAGTTCAACCACCAGCCGCGTCGCAAGCTCAAGCCCAGGAAGGCAGAATGCCGGATCGACGCCGCGTTCGAACCGGTAGCGCGCGTCCGAATGAATGCCGTGCCTGCGTCCGCTGCGGGCGATATTCGCGGCATCCCAAAGGGCCGATTCGATCAGCACGTCCGTCGTCGCCGCGTCGCAGCCGGAGACTTGGCCGCCCATGATCCCGGCCAGGGATTCGACGCCCGCGTCGTCGGCAATCACCACATTGTCCGCGTCGAGTTTATAGATCCGGCCATCGAGCGCGGCCAATTCCTCGCCCGGCATCGCGCGGCGTACCGTAATGTTCCCCTTGACTTTATTTGCGTCGAAGACGTGCAACGGGCGGGCCCGGTCGAAGGTGAGATAATTGGTGATATCGACGAGCGCATTGATCGGCCGCAGCCCAATCGTCTTGAGCCGCCGCTGCATCCAACCGGGACTTTGACCATTTTTGACGCCTTTCACGAGGCGCAGCGCGAAGACGGGCGCGAGATGCGCATCCTTGGAGGCGAAATCGAGCCGGACCGCAACCGGACAAGTAAACCCGCCCTCGACCGGCGCCACGGCCTCGCTCTTCAGTTTGCCG
>JBQTKC010000365.1:0-3680 GCA_052386575.1 Beijerinckiaceae bacterium | reverse complement strand
AATTTCCGCGGCGCGGATCTCCATCAGCCGGCCTCTTTCATGCGTGTATGAATCGAATTGAGTTTGGTTTTGAGGGAACTGTCAACCATGCGCGAACCCAGTTTGACGATAAGGCCGCCGATGATCGCCCTGTCCACCTTGACAGCGATGTCGACCGCGCCGCCGCCGGAAATGCCGGCGAGCGCATTTCGCAACGCCTCGACATGCTCGGGCTTGAGCGCCTCGGCGGCCGTCACCTCCGCCCGCGTGATCCCTTTTCGCGCGTCGTTCAGCAAATTGAAATCGCGGATCATGTCGGCGATCGCGAAGAGCCTGCGCTTGGTTGCGGCAAGTTTTATGAATTTGGCGGCGATTCCATGGATCTCCGCCCTGGCGAGAATGGCGTCGAGCGCCTTCACCTGCTCTTCGGCCGAGAAAACCGGACTTTTCACGAAACGTTGCAGATCCGCGCTGGAGCGGACCATTTCCGCGAAGGAGGCAAGATCGGCGGCGGCCTGTTCCGTCGTCCCGGTTTCCTGACAGAGCGCGAAGAGCGCCTTCGCATAGCGCCCCGTCATCCCCGACATGTGTGTCTCTTGCGCCGTCAAAGAAAATCCCCAAAATTCAAACGGCCAGCGACGCCGCTTCCCAAAATTTCGGCTTTTCGCGGCGAAAAATCGAGATGCGGTCCGGGCTGGAAAACGAGGAAAGGCGTCAAGGAAAGTGGCGCCACAACGAGGCAGGGGTCACCTAACATAGAGCTCTTTGCGGCGCAACCCTGGCCGGAATAACGCAGGTAGTACCTCCGTTTGAATATTAGCGCCATTTTTATAGGCATTGACATTTGGCATGCTCCATTCCTAAATTTGAGCATGCCTCGGCGCAAGCCAAGGTAACGGTACCTTCCGGGAGACAACGGTAAGGTCGGGTAGCCGGCCAAGTATCTGTCGAGTATCGCAGGGTCGGCGAAGCTTACGGTGCAATCCCCGCATCGCGCGTCAAGTTGAGTTTCCGACACTCAGCGGAGCGCGTCATGCGAAAAGAAGAGAAAATTTTGTTGGTCGTCAATACTATCCTTACCATAGTCTCTAGCCTGTTAACAGCAATACAAATCGTGCTTACAGGTATGGTGTAGGCACGACAGGAAAAAATATAAGGCGCGGGGAGTGGGGTTTAGCCCCCTCCCCGTTACGATAAGGATGATAAATGCCGCGCGGCCAAGTCGGCACGCGGAAACAATTTGGCGCTGCCCTGCTTGGCGGCGGCACGGGCTCTGGCGGACGAATGGCTGGCGCAGGGCGAAGTGATCGATCCGGCGTTCATGCCCGTCACGCGCATTGTCAATTCCGCGATTGACGGATTGGCCCACCGGCGCGACGCCACGGTGGACGAGATCGAAAAATATGCCGGGGCGGACCTCGTTTGCTATCGCGCCGCCGGGCCTAGGGCACTCGCAGAGGCACAAGCGGCCGCCTGGGATCCTATCCTCGCCTTCGCGCGCGAAAAACTCGGCGCCCATTTCATTTGCACCGAAGGCGTGGTGTTCGCCGAACAGCCGGACGCCGCCCGCGCGGGGGTGAAAGCGGCGGTTAACCGCATCGCAAATAGCGGCCCGGCGGCACCTTTCGCACTGGCCGCGCTGCATGTGATGACAATGCTCACCGGTTCGGTCTTGCTCGCACTCGCCGTGGCGCATGGCGCACGCACACCTGCGGAAGCCTGGACCGCCACCCATGTCGATGAGGATTTTGAAATGCGCGCCTGGGGCGATGACGCGGAGGCTCTGCGGCGCCGGGCGCGCCAATGGCGCGAGCTGGAAGCGGCGGCGCGCCTGTTTCAGGCCGTCCATGGCGGCGGAAGCGAAAGCAATGCAGCCAGCAAACCGGACGGCGGCCAGTGAAACCCAGTCTCGAACGCCTTGCCGAGCGCCGCGCACGGGCCCTCAAGGGCGGCGGAACACAACGGACCGACGCCCAGCACAAGCGCGGAAAACTCACCGCGCGGGAGAGAATCGAGCTTTTGACCGACGAGGGCTCGTTCGAGGAATTGGGCATGTTCGTCGAGCATCGCGCGACCGATTTCGGCATGGATCAGCGGCACGCGCCGGGCGATGGCGTTATCACCGGCTCCGGCACCATCAATGGCCGCGCCGTCTTCGTCTATGCCAAGGATTTTACCGTCTTTGGCGGTTCGCTTTCCGAGGCCCACGCGCAAAAAATCGCCAAGCTGCAGGACATGGCGCTCAACAATCGCGCCCCGCTCATCGGGCTTTTCGATTCGGGCGGCGCCCGCATCCAGGAAGGGGTGGCGGCGCTCGCAGGCTACGGCGAGGTTTTCCAGCGCAACGTCTTGGCGTCCGGGGTGATCCCGCAGATTTCTCTCGTCATGGGTCCATGCGCCGGCGGCGATGTGTACTCCCCGGCGCTGACCGATTTCATCTTCATGGTCAAGGACACGAGCTATATGTTCGTGACCGGCCCCGATGTGGTGAAGGCGGTGACCAACGAGACGGTGAGCGCCGAGGATCTCGGCGGAGCCTTTGTGCATACGGTCAAAAGCGCGGTGGCCGACGGCGCCTACGAAAACGATGTCGAGGCATTGCTGCAAACGCGGCGGCTTGCCGATTTCCTGCCATCGTCGAACACGGGCGGCGTTCCGCAATGGCCAAGTTTCGATGACCCCGAGCGTTGCGAGGCCTCGCTCGATTCGCTCGCACCAGACGATCCGGCAAAATCCTACGACATGAAAGAGCTTATCGCCAAGACCGTGGACGAGGGCGATTTCTTCGAGATCCAAGAAACGTTCGCGCGCAATATCGTGACGGGCTTTGGCCGCATGGAAGGACGCACGGTTGGCTTTGTCGCCAATCAGCCAGCAGTGCTCGCCGGCACGCTCGACTCGGACGCCTCGCGAAAAGCCGCGCGCTTTGTGCGCTTCTGCGATTGCTTCAATATTCCGATCGTGACCTTTGTCGATGTGCCGGGTTTTCTTCCAGGCATCGCGCAGGAATATGGCGGCCTCATCAAGCATGGCGCAAAACTGCTCTTTGCCTATGGCGAGGCAACCGTGCCAAAGGTGACCGTCATCACGCGCAAAGCGTTTGGCGGCGCCTATGACGTGATGGCGTCGAAACATCTTCGCGGTGACGTGAATTACGCCTGGCCCGGCGCCGAAATCGCGGTCATGGGCGCCAAGGGCGCGGTCGAAATCATTTTTCGCGCCGACATCGGGGACGCGGAAAAAATCGCCGCGCGCACGCGCGAATACGAGGAGCGCTTTTTATCGCCATACGCCGCGGCGGAACGCGGCTATATCGACGACATCATCATGCCGCGCGAAACCCGGAAACGCGTCGCCCGCGCCCTCGCCATGCTGCGCAACAAAAACCTCAAGAATCCGTGGAAGAAACATGGCAATATTCCGCTGTGATATCGCGCGGGGTCTTCAGCCGCGCCTTGATCACCCGGGTTGGCACCCTGGAGCTGCGGTTTTCTCAGGATCGGGCGGGACGCATTTCGACGGACCCCCGGGGTCCCTCCCATAGGCGTTAAAATAAGCGAGCCATCTTTTGAGGGCTGCGTCGTCGAGGCGGCTCGCGCAGATGCCGCTGCGGCACTGTCGCGCCTCGCTGGAGGCAGGTGATTGCCGGCTCGGGGATGATGGCTTGGAGAAGTGTTGCGGCGAGCTGGCGCGGGAGACGC
>JBQTKC010000364.1:0-4894 GCA_052386575.1 Beijerinckiaceae bacterium | reverse complement strand
GAGCTCCGGACGGGGGCGCCGCGGCGGGGAGGCGGCGAACTTCGCGGCGCAACACGACGCCGCGGCTCCCCAAACAGGCCTTCTTTCACCTCCGCCGCATCAAAAGCTTAAATTCCTCGAGGTCCCCAGAAGTGTTTGAAACCGGCGGCAGGGCCGCGCGGCTCCGCCTTCGCCGCCTCGCCGGCGAGTTCATATTTCAGGGCAGTACGGAAGGCGAATTCGGCCGCCGAGAACTTGCCCGCCTTGGCCGCCCTTCGCTCGTCGCGCCTTGTACTTTGCCGTAATTGACCGCCGCAATGCCAGGCTCATTCGCACATAGCGCCGCCGCCACGCGTCTCAACTCAGCGATGACAAAAAGCACGGCCAAAGCCGCCTTCGCACAACAGCGGCGAACGGGAAAAGCTTGTTTCCCGCACTGCAGCAGGATAAGCGGAAGAGACCTCTTTCTCACTCGGTATATGCCATTGGTTCCGATCTCGCTTGGAGATGGCCTGGCTGCCTCCTTTGTCGACGCCGCCCGCGCCGCCGGGACGCTGGCGCTCGTTTATTTTCGCCCCGGCGCGGCGACCAGCGCCGGGATTTCACACAAGGCGGGCGGCTCTCCGGTTACCGAAGCCGATTATCTTGTTGATCGCTTTTTAAGGCAGCGCCTCGCGAGCGTGGTGCCGGAAGCAGGCTGGCTTTCCGAAGAGACCGAGGACACGCCGGCGCGTCTTTCGAAGGATATCGTCCTCGTGGTCGATCCGATCGATGGCACGCGCAGCTTTATGAGAGGCCAGGAGGCGTGGGCGATCGCGATCGCGCTTGTCGAGCATGGGCGCCCGCTCATCGGAGTCGTCCATGCCCCGGTGCTCGGGGAAACCTATGTCGCGGTCAGAGGCGAAGGCGCAAGGCTCAATGACACGGCCATCGAGGTTTCGAAACTTGTTGCGCTTGGCGCCAGGGCAAAGGTAGCGGCGCCCGCGTTTCTCGCCGAGCGGCTGCGCGAAGCCGGGCTAAAATTCGAGCTGCAGCCAAAAATTCCCTCGCTTGCGCTGCGTATCGTCAATGTCGCGTCAGGCGCGCTCGACGCGGGCTTTGCCTCGGAAAATGCGCGGGATTGGGACATCGCGGCGGCCGATCTCATCCTCCACGAGGCAGGCGGGCGCTTGGCAAGTCTTGACGGATGCGCGATTGCCTATAATCGCGTTGAAACCCGCCATGGCCTGCTCACCGCCGCCCCGGCGCAAATTCACGCCGAAGTCAACGCCGCGGCACGGTTGGCGGATGGCAGGGCCGCCGTTCAGAAAAACGGCTAAACGGAGCATGATGCCGCGGCGGCCTTTGCAGTTCGCGATCCCTTCTTACCGCAAAACCGCGCAAGTGCCTTCGATAGCTCGTCATCCATGGCCTATTGGCCAGGAATCCAGCAATCCGGCTCTTACGGCCATTCGCGTTGCGATCTCAGGATCACCGGCCAAGGCATCGGCGGCGGTCAGGACAACTCGGAACGGGACCGACAGTGCTGGGAACCAGCCCCGGCTTGCCGGTTGGCGCGGATAAGGGCGGTGCATTGGATCGGCGCTTTTGCTAGGCTCGGGCATGCTTAAGCGCGCTGCACCCACGCCTACGCCGCCCCCAGAATCTTTTCCAGCAAAGAGCGAGCCTTTTCCGGTCGGCATGGACGAACCCAAAATCTCGCCGGTGATGGCGCAATACTGCGCGATCAAGGCGCAAAATCAGGGTTCTCTTCTGTTCTACAGGATGGGCGATTTCTACGAATTGTTTTTCGAAGACGCCGCGATCGCCGCCAAGGCGCTTGGTATTGTTCTGACCAAGCGCGGCAAGCATGAGGGGCGCGACATCCCGATGTGCGGCGTGCCGGTCGAGCGGGCCGAGGATTATCTGAACCGCCTGATCGGTCAGGGCCACCGCGTCGCCATCTGCGAACAGGTGGAAGACCCGGCCGAGGCCAGAAAACGCGGCGCCAAATCCGTGGTCCGGCGCGAGGTCGTCCGCCTGGTCACGCCTGGCACCATCACCGAGGAGTTTTTGCTCGATCCCGTACGCGCCAACTGCTTGGTCGCCATCGCGGGCGGAGGAGAACCAGACTTCTCCTTCGGACTGGCGAGCGTCGACATCTCGACTGGCGCCTTCATCGTCGCGACGGCCGCCGAGGCCGCACTCGAAGCAGAGATCGCGCGCCTCGATCCTGCCGAAATCATTGTCCCCGAGGCGCTACTCACGGTTCCTTGCGTGGCAAGGCTCGCGCGGGAGACGCAGCTTCCGGTAACCCCGCTCGGGAGCGAAGCGGGAGCGGGGTCAAGTGCCGAGCGCCGCCTCAAGGACTATTTTGGGCTAGCAACGCTGGACGGATTGGGTGCACTTTCCAGCGCTGAAAACGCCGCCGCCGCCGCCGCGCTTTTCTACATCGAGCGCACCCAATTTTCGGCGCGTCCGGCGTTGAGCTTGCCCACGCGTCTCTCGCGCGAGACGCAGATGGAAATCGACGCCGCGACGAGAGCCAATCTCGAGCTTACGCGCACCCTGGCTGGCGCGCGGGAGGGGTCCTTGCTGGCAACCATCGACAAGACCGTCACGGCGCCGGGCAGCCGCCTGCTCGCCGAGTGCCTGGCGGCGCCTTTGACCGCTCAGAAGGAGATCGCGTGCCGGCTCGACGCCGTCGCGTTTTTTGTCGAGGAACAAAGCTTGCGCAAGGATGTGCGCGCCTGCCTTAAAACCGCGCCAGACATGACCCGCGCGTTGTCGCGCCTTGCGCTTGAACGCGGCGGCCCGCGCGATCTCGCGGCGCTGCGCGATGGGATTTCCGCCGCAACGGCTGTCGCTGACTTGCTGGCCAGGGCCGTCCGCCTTCCGCAAGAGCTTGGCCAGGCGAGCGAGGCCGCCGCTGCCGTGGACCCTGTTCTCGCCACGCGCTTGCGCGCCGCGCTTGCCGAAACGCTGCCGCAGAACCGCCGCGATGGGAACTTTGTGCGCGCTGGCCATGACGCCGTCCTCGACGAGCTTCGCGCGCTGCGCGATGAAACCCGGAGCGTGATCGCCGCGCTCCAGGCGCGTTATGCCGATTTGGCGGGAGCGAAGCAGCTAAAGCTCAAGCACAATCATTTTCTCGGGCATTTCATCGAAGTCCCGCAAGCGCAAGGCGAAAAGCTGTTGAAGCCGCCGCATGACACTATGTTCGTGCACCGCCAGACCATGGCGGACGCGATGCGCTTTTCCACCAAGGAACTCGCCGATCTCGAGGTCAAGATTGCCTCCGCCGCCGAGGAGGCGCTCGCCCGCGAGCAGGCGATTTTCGAGAGCCTGGCCGCGCTTGTTCTCGGCGACCAAGCGGCGCTCAAACGGCTCGCTGCCGCGCTCGCGGCAATCGATGTCGCGGCAGCTCTCGCCGAATTGGCGGAAGGCTTGGATTGGACAAGGCCCGAAGTCGATCGCTCGCTTGCCTTCGAGATCGACGGCGGGCGCCATCCCGTCGTCGAGGCGGCGTTGCGCTTAGAGGGTCAAGCCTTTGCCGGGAACGGCTGCGAGCTTTCGGGTTTTCCGGGCAATGGCGGCAAGATCGCGGTCGTGACTGGCCCGAACATGGCCGGCAAATCGACCTACTTGCGCCAAAACGCGTTGATCTCCATCCTTGCCCAGATGGGCTCGTTCGTGCCCGCGAAACGCGCTCATATCGGCGTCATCGACAAGCTTTATTCGCGGGTCGGCGCGGCCGACGATCTCGCGCGCGGCCGCTCGACATTCATGGTCGAGATGATCGAGACCGCCGCGATCCTCAACCAGGCGTCCGAGCGCTCGCTCGTGATCCTCGACGAAATCGGCCGCGGCACCGCGACGTTCGACGGTCTTTCCATCGCCTGGGCGGTGATCGAGCATCTGCACGAGAAAAACCGCGCGCGGGCGCTGTTCGCCACGCATTTCCATGAATTGACAAGGTTATCGGAAAAACTCGGCCGGCTCGTCAACTTGACCGTGCGGGTGACCGACTGGAACGGCGAAGTGGTTTTCTTGCACGAAATCGTCCCTGGGGCCGCCGACCGTTCCTACGGCATCCAGGTCGCGAAACTCGCTGGCCTTCCGCCTGCCGCCGTTGCGCGTGCGAAAAAACTGCTGGCCGAATTCGAGGCCGCCGAGCGTCTTTCATATTCGGACCGCCAGGTTGCCGATCTGCCCTTGTTCACGGCGGCGAGCCCGCCCGAGCCGCAACGCGACGTCCTTGGGGAAGCCCTCGACGCCATCGACCCGGACGAACTCTCTCCGCGCGCGGCGCATGAGGCACTATACCGGCTCAAGCAACTGCGGGAAAAAGACCGGTAGATTGGGTAATGTCCTGGTTTGAATTTCTGTTACCCTTTGCGGAAGTTGGGCTCAAAGTTCTCAACGGCGAGTTGATCGGGAACTAACGTTCAATGCGTGCCGAGTTCGCTGGAATTCGTTCAAATTGAGACGGTGAACCACTACGTTTCTCCCTCCATGTCGATCAAGCGCTGCTCACAACGTTAAAATCCTGGTATCATCCACCCTAAAAATGCGCATTATTCATTATGGGGAAAAAGCTGCACCGGTCCATGCTCGTGCTATTGGCGCTAATCGTCGTTGTGACGCTGGCGCTAGTGGTCCTTGGACCACTGCCGCATCTCCTTCCACGCATCAACCAACCGGGCCTCGTTTCAAACGTGTGGCAAACAGTGCTCGCGTGGTGGAATACCCTTCCGCAGCCCACACGAGAGTTAATGTCAATCATTGTAAATATTATAAGTGTGATTATAGGGCACCTCGAAAAATTGTGCTTCCCAGCGCCGCGCGAATCGGATGCAAGGTTTGCGGGCGGTAAGAGCGGGGTTTTCGCGATGGGGCAGCTTGGTTTTTTTGATGTGAGCCGGCGATATGAAGG
>JBQTKC010000363.1:0-7959 GCA_052386575.1 Beijerinckiaceae bacterium | reverse complement strand
GGTCGGCGGCGAGCGCCTCGGCGATCAGCTCCGCTGTTGCAGCTTCGATCCGCGCTTCCAATAACTGCAAGAAACCGAGCCTGTCGAGCCCTGGCGCGATCGGTTCGAGGAAGGCGATCGTGACCGTGCCGGGATGGATCGAAAGACCGCGGCGCGGCCAGTAGAGGCCCGTGTTCAGCGCGACCGGCACGCAGACCGCTTCCGTGTCGGCATAAAGATACCCTACCCCTGACTTGTATGCCGGCGGCGCGCCGGCAGGTTTGCGCGTGCCTTCCGGAAAAATAATCATCTGGCGGCCCTGCGAAATCGCCTCGCGAACCTGCCTTGTGAGATCGGGCAAGGCCTGGCCGCGTTTGGCGCGGTCGATGGCAACTTGCCCGGTGCCCTTGAGATACCAGCCCCAAACTGGGACTGCCATCAGCTCGCGCTTGAGAATGAAGGAAAAATCCGCTCCCTTGGTCGAGAGCGCCAAGGTCTCGAGAGCCGATTGATGTTTTGACGCAATGATGCATGCGCCCGAGGGGAGATTTTCGAGGCCGCGCCACACGATCCTGGTCTTGCAAATTTTCTCGAGAAGCCAGACCGACGAGCCCGTCCAAAATTTTGCAAAGACCAGGACCCTGTGGCGGCCCATGACGAGAACCGGCAGGCCGGCGAGCGCGAGCACGGTGGTCCACATATAAAAAGCTGTGTGAAAGGCAAGCGAGCGGAGCAAAATCATGCGTGTTCGATCGTGGAATATTGGGGCGAATGCAAGGAGCCCGCGCGGAGCTTCGATGTGCGCCGGTTCTATAGGGCTGGGTCCAAGAGGTAAAGCGCGTGCGGCGAGGTGAAATGGTGGACACGATATCCCTTCTCCCGCTGGCGGCTGGGCTGTCGGGGCAAAGCGTGAGGTGAATCAATTAGTCGCAGGCGCATGCCCCGTAGACGGAGTTTTTTCCGTCTATTTTCTGGTTGTCGAGACTTGAGAAAAGGGACGGGGCATGCACGAAGACGTAAGCCGCACCAGCCTCGATCGTGACGGCGCAGCCGATGTTTGCATCGTTGATATTGGCATCGGTGATATCGAGAATGCGCGGACAATCGGCCTTGGGATCATAGACGACGTGTTGCAAGGGCCATTCCCCTCTATGTCCTGCCGCCACGATTGCCGAAGCTCAACAGCGGCGCCGAACGATGCAACGGCGCTTGGCGCTACGAACTCTGGCCATCCAGATCACGGCGGCTCCGAGTTCATGGCTGAATTCGATGCCTCTCCGTCTCATATGTGCGGAGCCCGGACAAGATGTTGCACCTTTCAAAATCGCTTGGTAGACTAAGGCTACACAGACAGCCGAGTGTCGAGCCGTTTTGCCTAGATTCGACCTCTTTGCAATGAGCATAGCGGGCGAGTCGCGGGTTGGGGCAATCCAGGGTCCTCCGTGGACTTGTCGCTCTGAAAAGGATGCCCCGCCCATGAATTTCGGGCTGATCATCAGTTCAATCGCGCTCGGCATCTCGGTCATGGTGTTTGCTATCAAGCTCGTCGAGTGGCTGATCCGCGCCGATCCGCGCGTTGTAATGCGCATGCGCAGATGGTTGCTGTTTTTCCTCGCCGTCGCCTCGGTCCCGAGCCTCATCCTCCTGCTTATCTACCAACAATGGGCGCTCGCCATGACGCTTGGCGCGGGCATGTTGATTGCGCCGACCCTGCTCAACTGGCGCGCGATCGTCCCGCGTCAGAGTTTCCGCCCGATGTGGACCGAGGGTGATCCGCTCGATGAAATGCACGGCGGCTTCGGTCAGCCGCCGAGCCCGGAGCTCGTGCGCTGGGCCGCCATCGTGCTGGAGGACTATTTGGTTCATGCCGGCCATCCTGAGATCACTGCGCGGATCGACGGCTATGAGCGCTCGGCAACACAGGAAACGCCACCGTCATTGGTACAGGATGGGGCGATTAGTGCCGAGGAGGCACTGGAAATTCTTGGGCTTGAGCCAAGTGCCAATGCCGCGGCGATCCACTCAGCTCACCGCCGCCTGCTGCAGCTCGTTCATCCAGATCGCGGCGGCACAAACTATCTCGCCGCCAAGATCAACAATGCCAAGGAAACTTTGCTGGCCGAGGCCGCCAGCAAACCGCGCGGGTCGATGCGCAATGGCGCCCGCACAGCGCCGAAGCGAGCTGCGGCCAAGGGCAAATGAGAAGCGGCGCGAGAACAGCCGTGAGGGAGAGGTCATGAACGAGTTCAGGAAACCAACGATCGTGAAGGACGCTCAAAGCGCCGATTTGGGCCTTCCTCTGGGTCCGAAGCCGAGTTCGGCCGCCGAGGATAGCCGAACCCAAGTTGACGTCTTCATCGCCCGCCGCGCTGAGGTCGCAAAGTCCGACCATGAGGAGTTCCAGGCTTACCTGCGCGAAAAACAGGCTAATGCGCTCGCCGCCAGGGCCGAGGTGCAGCCGTCGCCAGATAAGCCGTCGACCCAGGTCTCGCGGCGCGGCATGCTGAAGGTGGCGGCCGGCACGGCGATTGTCGGCGAAAGCGCGGCGCTGGTCTACAATGCGGTACAGAGCGGCGCACTCGGCGCTCTTGGAGTCGGCGGGGATAAGAGTCTCGGCCCAGGCGGCGCGGTCGTCGCCGAAGCGCAACGTCAGCCCATCGCCCGCGAACTAATCGACTCCAAAGGGGATGTCGGCGGCCGGAGCCTCGGCAAATGGATTGCCTTGCTGCCGACGAAGCTGGGCGGCGGTTGCTATGCGCTCGATCTCAACACCAACCGGGTGCTCGCATCCATCTGGTACTGGAACTACGGCGACTACAACCCAATCGCGCATCACCTATGCGCCTTTCCAAGCGCCGATCCCTACAACGACTTTGAGTTTATCAATAGCACGCAAGGCGGCAAGAATTGCCTGATCTATGGCATTCCAACAAATATCACCGAACCGGCGCCTGGCTTCAACATCTACCGTGTGCGCTACGACGGCGCGCAGATGCAAGTTTTGGAGAACGTCTCGGAAACGACAGGGCTCGGGCTAGGGGTGCACGTCACCGTCAACCCAAAAGACGCTCAGTCTTATTTCGTCACCGATGGGCAGAAGGACATCGCCGCGTGCTTCGATCGGACCACGTCGCAGGTCAAGGCCGCACTGAAGTTTGATTGGAAGCCGAATTCGCACGAGCTGTCGCGCTCTTGGCAGGATGGAGGCGTCCTCAAGATCTCCAAGATCCGTCCCGATCCGGTGACCGGAAAATATGATTACCTTGGCACCAAGGGCCAGAAGATCGAGTGGGAAATGGTGCCCATGGGCGAGCTTTTCGTTGAGGAGGGCACGCTGCCGGGGGACGATCCCTTTGGCCTGAGCGGCGCCGACGGAACCATCTGGCATCCGAGCGGGCGCTGGGCGGCGACCGTCGTCCGGCTCTGCGGCGGTATCGCAATTCTCGACGCGGAGCATAATTTCGACCCTGTCGCGTTCGCTCAGTTCAACAAGGACTCACGGGACCAGTATGACGTGGTCAAAGTGGCAGACGATCGTTGGGAGGTGACGTTCGACAAGATTCACTCGCCTGGCCACGAGATTGGCTTTTCGCCCGACGGCCGTTTCCT
This sequence comes from Beijerinckiaceae bacterium, assembly GCA_052386575.1. Classification (GTDB taxonomy): domain Bacteria; phylum Pseudomonadota; class Alphaproteobacteria; order Rhizobiales; family Beijerinckiaceae; genus Methylocapsa. The sequence continues at coordinate 4,371 of JBQTKC010000363.1, read as the reverse complement.
TTGCATGATGAACAATCTCCGGGAGAACAACTGCTCGGTGTTCTCGTCGGCGGATCCAGATCCGCGCAAGTGGCGCAAAATCGCGCATGTCGAGGACCCGCTCTGGAGGGGCAAATACCCCAACCCCTTCCATATGGTCTTTTCGCTGGATTCAAAGAAGCTCTACCTCTCGGTGCTTCATCCGTCGCCGGCCGCAAGCGGGGTCATGGTGGTCGATACGGATACTTGGACCATCCGCAAGGAGATCCAGGGCATAGGCCCGGATCTGCAGACTCCAGCGCTGACCTACGACGGAAAATATGTGCTGGTGCCGTTCAGTGGTTTCCAGCGCCTGTCGAGTGGCATCGCGGTGATCGACACGGCGACGGACAGTTTGGCCGGCATCCTGCCGAGCGCGGGCGGGCACCATGACTGCGTGATCGTCCCGACTGAACTCGCGCATATGAAGCACACCCGCTCGTGCACGCTGTGAGGTGTGGAACTCGACCGTCTCAGCCCGTTCTCGCGAACGCGGGTGCGTTCCGTACGATAAGTGGGGCCTGACGCATTGTGGAGGGACACTCCGTCCCGCGCTGGCCGCTCGGTGAGCTCGGGCTGCAGAATCTTGGCCGCCGTAAGGCGCGCACCGGCCTGCTCGTCGCAGCGGTGGCGATCAGCAGCTCGATCGTGTTCACCGGCGTTGTCATGATGCGCAGCATCGAAACCAGCTTGGCCGCCGGTTTCAGCCGGCTCGGCGCCGATCTGATGGTCGTGGCGCAAAACGCGCTCACCAACATCACGGCGGCACTGCTGACGGTGGAACCAACCGGCCAGACGCTCGGCGCGGACCTGATTGATCGGGCGCAAATCCCCGGCATTGGCCGTGCGGCGCCCCAGCGCGTCTTCCGCACCGGGCAATCGGATTTCGGCGGGCAGGGCGAGAGCGTCGATCTGGTCGGTTACGATCCCGAACACGACTTCACCGTCCAGCCTTGGATCACTGATCGTCTGAGCCGTCCCATGCGGCCTGGCGACGTCATAGTTGGCGCCGCCCGCGACTTGCCGCTCGGGTCCGAGATCGTGCTGTTTAGTACGCCGTTCCGGGTCTATGCAAAACTCGGACGGACCGGAATGGGAACCCATGAGCGTGGAGTCTTCATACCCTCCTCAGCTCTGCTGGCGCTTGCCCCGGCGATCAGAGAGCGTACTGGCCAGACGCCGCCCATGCTCGAGCCGGGGAAGGTCTCCGGCTTCCTCATCGAACTCGCGCCCGGCGCCACTGAACTGCAGGTGCGATTCGCCCTTCTCTCGCGTCTCCCGGACGTCAAAGTGGTGACCGGAGGGTCGCTGTTCACCGGGATCCGTCAAGGCGTCGCGGCGCTTCTTTGCGGCAGCCTCGCTCTCGTCTCGATGATGTTCGCCAGCACAGCCCTAATGGTCAGCGTGCTGTTCTCGGCGATCACAACCGAGCGTCGCTATGAACTCGGCCTGCTCAAGGCCATCGGCGCGCGGCGGACGCAGATCGTTGGCATGTTGCTGATCGAAGCGATCGTCGCGACCAGCGCCGGCGGGGCAATCGGCGTCGCCTTCGGGGTGCTGCTGTTGCGCTTGTTTGAGCGTTCGCTTGTCTATTACCTGACTCAAATAGGCGTTCCCTTCTTTTGGCTCGATAGGGCGAATACGATCCTAGTTGCGGCCGCCTGCGTCTTCGGAGCGGCAATGATTGGCGCGATCGGCGCTCTGACGCCGGCTTGGCGCGCGAGCCGCCACGATCCCTATGACCTGATCCGGGGCGAGGGCTGAGCCATGCTGTGCTGCCGCGGCGTGGGAAGGACCTATCAGACGGATCGTGGCCCGGTCGATGCCGTGCGCGGCGTCGATCTGGATGTGTCCACCGGACACTATGCTGCGGTAATCGGCCGGTCGGGCTCCGGAAAATCCACTTTGATGGCGATGATCGGCGGGCTCAGCCGGCCGACCGCGGGGTCCATCCTTATCGACGGCGCCGACATCTGGTCGCTCAGCGATAACGCCATGGCGCGGTTCCGCAACCGCCGCATCGGCTACGTTTTCCAGTTTGCGAGCCTGCTGCCGACGCTGCGCGCGATCGACAATGTGGCGCTTCCGGCGCGCCTCGACCGACGTAGCGCAAGCGCTGGCACCTATGATCACGCCGCGCGGCTTCTGACGGACCTCGGACTGGGAGCCCATTTTGACGCCTATCCATCGGAGATGTCGGTTGGCGAGCAGCGCCGGACTGTGATCGCCCGGGCGCTCATCAACGATCCGGCTCTGCTGCTTGCGGACGAGCCGGCCTCGGATCTCGACGAGCAGACCGAGAGCGAGATCATGGCGCTGCTTCTGAATGTCAATCGCGAACGCGGGACAACGCTGTTGCTCGTGACCCACAATCTCGCCCTTGCCGGCGAGGCGGAGCAGGTGGTGCAGATCGCCGACGGAGCGATTGTCCAATGACGCAGCCACCATGAAGAGCGCATTATGAGGCGCCCACCTCCCCTTCCTGACCTCGGGAAGCTCACCGACGCGCAGAAAGACGAACTGATCGTCGGACTTTGGGAGACGCTAGTCGCTATCGACGGGGCAAGCGAGGTAACCCCGCCGGCCGCGGCCGCCACGAACCATGGCCCCCGGAGCGCAGCGACGCCCACTTCGACCGATCTGCGTGAGCGCATCCGGCAGACCGCGCCGTCGCGCCGCGCGCAAGCGCGGTATGAAGGCCCCATCCGGCTCGGCCGCGGCTTTAAATTTCTGGAGTCCAAGGTCCTGCTCGTCCTGCTCGTTGCGATCGGTTTCGGTTTCCTCACCGATTTCGGCGTCGGCTGGTATCAACGACATCTCCTTGCCGCACGCGAAAAGGCGGCTCTGGAGCTTCAGAACGCCGCCTTCGCGGGGCTTTATGTCGAGCTGATCCGCATTGCTTACGAGTCCGACGGCAAGTCCTACCGGGCCACGCTCAACATGCAGAATTCGAACCCGGATGCACCCCTCTACGTGATGCTCATTCCGGCGCGGGTGTTCGAGCAGACAGGGATGACATGGCGTGAGGTGCCGTCAAACGCTCTGAGCGATCCCAGTCCGAGGGTGGTAAAACTCGATGGCGCCCGCCAATATACAGTGACGTTTCAGGCCGACGTCAATGACTGGACCGAACTGATCCCCGGCTACATGCACATGCGCATCCAATGCGACATGCTGATCAGCCGCAGCAGCGAACCGAAGGACGACATCGTCGAGCGCAGTAATCGCTTCTACGTCTATCTGAAGCCCCAGGGTTCCGACGACGCCGCGATCAAGCGCCGCTCAAACTTTCCCAGCACCCCGCCGATCTTCATTCCGATGCCCCCGCATTGAACGATGCCCGCCCCAAATGGGTCACCCCGCCTGATCGCGCAGGCGCGCGAGGCTTTCCTCGCGGCCGAGCACTTCCAAAACATCGAAAATTCCCGGCGAGGCCGCCCGCCCGGTGAGCGCGGCGCGCAGCGGCTGCGCGGCGTCGCCGAGCTTGATTTTGTTGCCGGCAACATACTCGCGCACCGCCGCCTCAATGCTGGCGGCATTCCAATCCCTGAGCGCCGCCAACCGCGGGATTAGACCGGCGACATGCGCCCGCCCTCCCGCGTCAAGAAGGCTCGCGGCCTTCACGTCGACGACAAGCGGCCTGTCCGCGAACAGAAATTTTGCGCCATCCAAAAGTTCGATCAGAGTCTTCGCGCGCTCCTTCAACCCCGGCATGGCCGCGCAGAACTTGGCCCGCAAGGAAACGTCAAGCTTGCTTAGCGCCGTGGCGCCGCCGGGCAGATAGGGCAGAGCGGTTTCTAGCGCGGACACGAGTGCCTCATCGTTTGTATTCCGAATATAATGCCCGTTCATGCTTTCGAGCTTGGCAAAGTCGAAGCGGGCGGGTGCGCGACCGACATGGGCGAGATCGAAAGCCTCGATCATCTCCTGGGTCGAAAATAATTCGTTGTCGCCCTGGCTCCAGCCGAGCCGAACCAGATAATTGCGCAGCGCCTCGGGCAAATAGCCCATGGCGCGATAGGCATCAACGCCGAGCGCCCCGTGGCGCTTCGACAATTTGGCCCCGTCCGCGCCATGGATGAGCGGAATATGCGCCATTACCGGGACGCTCCAGCCGAGCGCCTGATAGATCTGCATCTGGCGGGCCGCGTTGGTGAGATGGTCGTCGCCGCGAATGATATGAGTGACGCCCATGTCGTGATCGTCCACCACCACGGCAAGCATATAGGTCGGCGTGCCGTCGGAGCGCAGAAGAACGAGATCGTCGAGATCCTTGTTGGGGAAGGCGACCTTGCCCTGCACTTTGTCGTCGAGCACCGTTTCGCCTTCGCGGGCAGCCTTGAGCCGGACGAC
>JBQTKC010000362.1:0-1977 GCA_052386575.1 Beijerinckiaceae bacterium | reverse complement strand
TCTCGAACGCCGCTGGTAAGCTTTGGATCGTCACGCAATGTGGCATTGGGGGTGCTCCTTGACGGTGAGTCTCGACAACCCGCCCGAGTACCCCCTCTCACCGCTGACACAAACTCCCGTACATCACTTCCTACTACTGGCCATTGGAAGATTTATTCGGATAAGGTATTGTCAAAACCGCTTGCGGTGAGTCTTGCGGGCCACAGCCGCCAGGCGTGAGGCGGCATGGTCGCGCGCCAACTCCGCCGCGAAGGGATTTCGCGCGCTCGAAGGCGGCACGTGCATACGCCACAGCGGCCGCGTCCCGCGCCCGCTTGCGCCGCCTGTACCCATGTCGAGCGGGAGACGCCTAACCGTCGTGAATAAGCGGGCAAATACCAGGGCGCGGCCGGCTCTTGTGGTTCCGGCGGTCATTGACTTCGTTGCTCCATCCGGACAACGAGTATCGCGAGCGCGCTTTGGCGGCGCGTGTCGGTTTTGTCGAAAATGCTTTTCAGTTGATTGCGGACGGTTTCATAGGAGCGGCCCAAGTGGCGCGCCGCCTGACGGGCGTTCTTGCCTTCCGCGATAAGGCGAGCGACGCGCATCTCGGCGGCCGTCAGGCCGAATGTCATGGCGATCTTATTGCCGCATGGCGTCCGCTCTTCGATGGTCATAGCGCCGCCGCCGCTGTCTTAAACGGCAGTATCAGCCCCACCATGCACAAGGCCGGCGTCGCGCTGCCGCCCCAAACCGCACAGATCGTTGGCGCCTGGTCCGCCACGTCTGCCCAGCGCTCGCCCGCCAGCTCGCGAAGTTCCGCGAACCAGTTGGCAAAGGTCTCGTCCTGCCGCCGCGCGACGTGCTTTTGAAGTGCTCGTGGCATGTTTGCTCCTTGCAACTTACTTACGTTTGCATATGCTACTTAGCACGTTACCTACGTTTGCGTATGGTGGCAACATACGCAAAATTACGCAAAATGTCAACAAGCGGGAGAAAATAAATGCTGGCAACGGCGACAAAGAAAACCGCCAAGGTCGGCAAGGCAGGGTCCGGCGTCATTACGTCCGTCCGTTTCGATACGCGCGTGCGGGCGGCGATCGACAAAGCCGCGAAGGACGATAAGCGGCCAACATCAACCCTTATCCAAATAGTCATGGAGGAATGGCTGAAGGCGAAAGGCTATCTGAAGGCGGAAATCCCAGCTGCGAATGAGCCCCCGCGGGACCGCGTGGCAAGCTCGCAACTCGCCGACCTCCCTTCGGTCATCCTCAATCTGCGCGCTTTCGCGGTCTCCTTATGCGGCAATCTCGATCGCGCCGACGATCTCGTCCAGGAAACCTTGGTGAAAGCGTGGAGCAAGATCGGCTCTTTTGTCGAAGGGACTAATCTTCGCGCCTTGCTATTCACGATTTTGCGCTACATTTATTATTACAAGTGGCGGCGCGAAGTCGCCGATCCTGACGGCGCGTTTGCCGCCAAGCTCGCGACGGCCCCGGCGCAAAGCGGGCAAACGGACCTGCTCGACTTTCGCGCCGCGCTCCAGCAGCTGCCGGGCGATCAGCGCGAAGCCTTGATACTGATCGGCGCCTCGGGCCTGTCCTACGAAGAAGCGGCGGCGATTTGCGGCTGCGCGATCGGGACCATGAAAAGCCGCGTCGATCGCGCCAGAAGCCGTCTCGCCGATATGTTGTCGATAGGTTCCGATATGGAATTCGGACATGATGGCGAGCGGCAGGCAATCGATTCCACGCTCGCCGATCAGCTCTTTGTGCATTTACGCAGCGTCTACGATGACGTCTTGAGGCAACCTGTGCCGGAGCGGTTTCTTGAACTTTCACGGCAACTCGAAAGCGCCTCACACTCCCGGTTAAGAGCCTGACTCAAAAGACAACTATCGCGCGAGCCGCCTGATGGCAATCTGGATGCAGGCGAGCGCCACGAAGGCCTGGACTGTCTCGGCGAGGTTTTCCCAGTCCTTGGCGAGACGGCGGTTGC
>JBQTKC010000361.1:0-4509 GCA_052386575.1 Beijerinckiaceae bacterium | reverse complement strand
TCATGTCGCTTGGGTAACGTCCGCCGCCGCGGGCATAGGTCTTGCGATGCTCATCCGTCCACATTCCGAATCATCCTCCGATGCTCCGGAATCCCAGAATCACGCAACCCGCGCGTGCGCAACAATCGGTTGGGTCAGGCTCTTAGCCGGGCCGCCGGGCCCTCACTTTTTCCGGCCGCGCTTGGGCTTGGCGGCGGCGGCGAGCATCGGCGCGGTGAGTTTTTCATAGAGACTGAACAGATGCTCGACCCGCTCGCGGTCGCTCGCAAAAGGCGCCTTGCGATAGAGCCGATCGACCGCCTCGTCGAGCGCGCGATGGGCCTTGCGGAGGTCCTCCGGCATGACGTCCGGATCATAGAGGTCGGCGAGCGTCGCGCCGTCATGCGCCGCGCGCGCGTCGAGCACGGTTTTCGCAAGCTTTTCGAGTTTTGCTTTGGCGCCAAGATCGAGTTGCGGCCAGGGGAAGGGATTGTAGACGATGCCGATGGAGTACCGGTAATCATTCTTCAGGCGACCGCCGATGTTGCGCAGCCAGGCCATGTGCATTCGCGAGGTGATGATGGCAAAGTCAGCAAGGGTGGCGTTTGGAACAAATAGACAACTATCATGTGCGATCTCGCCGTGCGACTGGAAGCCGACTGGTACATATTCTCTCGTTTCCGAGGAGTGACGCGGTACGATCGCGAATGGTCCATCGGTCTGCCGGATTTCGCCAAACAGATAGGGCATCGAAGCAAGTTTTCGAGTCGCGGAGCGACTGCTCTTGCCGCGATACTCAGCAACTAATTTTAAGCGGCCTTTAATAAAGGCGCTGCTGCGCATTTCTGCGAGCGGTGCGTCCTGCAACCAAAGACAGAAGCGTTGCTGACCGTTGATGAGATCATCCGCGCCGATCAGACGTCTAATAAATCGGTTACTTTGGAAAGGCTCATCTGAGAGTGCGGCACGTTCATCCGGCGACAGAAGTAGGTAACCACCATCATTCGGCATATTGCCGAATACCATCCGCCGAACTCCGCTCAAATTTGAAGTTGTCTCCCTAACCACCAAATGCCTGTTAGCGAGGCCGCTCGCATCGAACAAGTATGGCGTCAGCGCCGCGTGCCTGCTTTCGTTCGGATCGCCTTTAATGTCCTCGTAGGAAAAAAGCCGCTTTTCCTTCGGCTCATCGTCGCGCCGCGTCAGGCCGACGATAACGCAATGAACGTGTGCCTTGCCCCTGGCGTCGCTCATCCACTCAAAAGTGCGGTGCGCGAAGGCGATTTCGAGTCCGTAACGATCAAACAGCACGGGCCAGAGCTGCGCCACCTGCTCGCCTTGCGTGACGGAATTTGTCGCGACGAAGCCGATGCGGGGCGGTCTCGACCCACGGCCCTCACCCTGAGGAGCTTGCGAAGCAAACGTCTCGAAGGGCGAGGGCCCTGCCGCATTCTTCGAGACGGCGCTCCGGGCATCCTCATCCTTCGAGACAGGCTTGCGTTGCAAGCCTTCCTCAGGATGAGGGGGGTGGGACTCGCCGCGTCGAACATAGTCGCCGGCCTTGATGAACCAGGCGCAGACGTAATCGAGCGTGCCGCCGGAACCGCCGAGTGCCGCTATGCGCCTGACCTGCTCGCGTTTGGCCGGCGTTTGAAATTTGGCGCCCCCGAACGGTGGATTGCCGAGAATGTACGAGCATTTCTCCGGCGCGAGCAGCTTTGCCCAATCCGTCTCCAGCGCGTCGGCGTTAAGAATGTTCGGCGACGTTTTGAGCGGAATGCGCACAAAGCTTTCGCCGAAGGCGGCGGAAAGCCGCGCATTCATAATGTGGTCCATCATCCACATCGCGACCTCCGCAATGCGGACGGGAAACTCGGAAATCTCGATTCCATAAAAACGATCGACATCGACCTTCGTATAAAGGCCAATGTCGGTAACCCGCTGCTCGCCGGGATGGAGTTCCCTTAAAACCGCGATTTCGAGCTCGCGCAATTCGCGATAGGCAATGACCAAAAAATTTCCGCAGCCGCAGGCCGGATCGAAAAAAGTGAGTTTGCCGAGTCTCTCATGAAAGTCCTCGAGCGCCCTCCTCCGCCCGGTATCTTTTCGCGCTCTCAGGCGGAAAAATTCGCTCTTGAGATCGTCGAGAAAAAGCGGCTCGATCACTTTCAGAATGTTTTTCTCGCTGGTGTAATGGGCGCCCTGCTTGCGGCGGGCAACCTTGTCCATGACCGACTGAAACAGCGAGCCGAAAATCGCGGGCGAGATTTTTTCCCAATTGAAGCCACAGGCGTACAAGAGTTTGTCGCGCATGGCGCGGTCGAAATCGGGCAGCGGCAGGCGCTCGTGGAAAAGCTCGCCGTTTATGTAATCAAAGCGGGCAAGATCGGCGTCGAGCTTTTTTCCGCGCTCCGTCTCCGGCGTGTCGAGAACCTCGAAGAGTTTTGAGAGCATCGGGCCAAGGTCCGCGCCATCCTCGCGCGTGCGGTCTTTTATAAATTCCTCGAAAATGCCGAGCGGCTGAAAAATGCCTGTATCGTCGGCGAAGAGACAAAACAAAAGGCGGACGAGAAAACGTTCGAGCTTGTGGCCGCGATAGCCCGCCTCGTCGAGCGCGTCATGCAGCACGCCCATGATTTCGGAGGCAAGAATATTGACCGGGTCTTGGTCGCGGAAAACCCGCCGCTCCTGGCCGGCGATGAAGCCGAAATCCTGAACGTGTTCCGGCAGCTCCTTGAGCCGGAAGCGCACTGGCAGGTCCGGCGCGATGTCGAGATCGTAAAGCTCGAAATTCTGAAAATCCGACAAGAGAATGTAGCGTGGAAGCTCGTGCTCCTTGAGGCCCGGAAAATATTCCAGCGCCTGTTTTCGCGCAGGCGTAAGGCTGCGTCCGGCCGATTTCTGCTCGACAAGAAGCTTGCCCTTCCAGAAAAGATCGAGGTAGCCACGCTTCTTTAGCAGCTTGACCGGGTGCTCGAAGCTCGCGACGCGGCGGCGCGTGACGCCGAACAGCTCGAAAAACTCGTTGTAAAAAGTTTGCGTCTCGCCCCGCTCGTATTGGGCGCCGTTCCAATCCTCGGCGAATTTTGCCGCGCGGGCCTTGATGTCGTTCCAGTCGAGGCGCATGGATTAAGCCAAATCCTGGACGCTTCAGCACCCTATTTCGGAAATCACACACTTGGTCCGGCCCAAGCCGGGCGGGAAAAAAAGCACTTCGGGCCGGCGGATCGCCGCCGGCGCGGCCGGCCATGGCGTCGGGCAATTGGCCGCCGATCGTCGAGGCCGGGCTGAATGTTACGGTGGCGTTGGCTCGGACTGTCCTGCGCCAAAGCGCGGGCGCGCCGCCCAAAATATCAAGCCTCGAACAGACTTGAACAGAATATAGAATCGCACCCCGCCGCAATGGCGGCACATGGCCCGGTCATCCAAACCCGCGGATTTAAAGTTCGGATGCCCGGGACAAGCCCGCCAGAGCAGGAGTCTAATCATACCCGCCTACTTGTAAGCTAACTCCTTGCAGTTTTCGGTCACCGAGTACTTGGTGCTGGCCGGATCTGTTTTTTTGGCGATAATATCATTAGACCCGGTTTGTTCTTCGCTGGTCGTCGTGTCATAGGTGAGGTCGAAAGAGTATTGATTGGCTTCCGGTCCACCCGATGGATTGTCTAGCTTAAGCGGAACAATAATATAACTGTTGACTTCGGATGTTTGGTTCGCCGGGAAAGCGCCCCGCGCAAGGCTCTTCACGCCCATCGCCTGCGCGAATCTAGGATCCGGGGTCATAAACCGGCGGCTTCGAAACGATATATTCTTTTGTTCCATTGCTTCGGGGGTTTGGTTGACATAAAAGCGCTCTGGATCGAGGTTTAAAGGGCTATCCTGTTTTGAATTGTCGATGGTTTCGATTTTGAAGATAGCAAAAGCTTCGTCAGGCTTTGCTTTCACTGCGTCGCCGGTTTGTGTAGCGTAGGCTTTGCATACGCCGACCTGAGAATAGGAAATCATTGTAGGATTCTTCGCGCTTCGCTTACCGCATCCAGATAGTGCGATCGACCCTGCGACCAGCATTGGGATGGACAACATAACTAGATTTGACGTTTTCATGGTTCTGTTTCCTCTTGGTTGGTTTAGTTAATTGGGCAAGGGTTGCCGCACCTTCTCTCCGGCGCCTATTCGCGGATACGTTTGGGGAGTGACCGTCCAGCGGGGCCAACCGAGTGCGGGTAAAACAAAAGTGCTCTAGGAGCTCATAGAAGCATTCGAGTGCGGTGCGAGAGTTAAGTACCGGGCATCGATTGGCGCATGTTCCTGACTAAGTTCCTAGAGTGACGTGGGCGGAAGCGGCCCGCAACGCAAACGCGCACGAACATTCGGCCACCGCCTTGCAAATGACCAGGGGATTTTTGAGCGGCCCGAGACATAGGTGACATTTCGTACCGGACACATGGGTTACACTTTTTGTTTGCGCTGGCAAGCAGGAGGTGTGGATGCCGTGGAGAGAAAGTTCGGTCATGGAAGAACGCCTTCGCT
>JBQTKC010000360.1:0-4799 GCA_052386575.1 Beijerinckiaceae bacterium | reverse complement strand
TGACCCAAATGTGAATCATGCTCATAAGATATGGCTATGAATTGACGTTCAGTTGCGCGGAAGCGGCATTGATGGTTTGCCTGCTCGACGCGCATCGCGATTCTGCGCAAAATATCCGGTACGAGACGCCGTTCGAGACGGCGCCGGCGATTGCGACGGAGACTTATCTCGACACATTCGGCAATCATGTTCGCCGGTTTATTGCGCCCGCGGGCGATCTGACGATTCGCCGCGACGGTATTATCGAGGATTGCGGTCAGCCCGATCAAGTCAGGCTCGATGCGCAAGAGATCGCGGCCGAACGTTTGCCAAACGAAACATTGGTTTTTACGCTCGGCAGCCGTTATTGCGAAACCGACAAGCTTTGCGACATCGCGTGGCAACTGTTTGGGTCCGCTCCACACGGCTGGCGCCGGGTTCAGGCGATCTGCGATTTCGTCTGCAACCACCTGACTTTCGGCTATCAATATGCCCGCGCCACCCGCACCGCCTATGAAGCCTATCAGGAGCGGGCCGGCGTCTGCCGCGATTTCGCCCACCTCGCCGTCGCATTCTGCCGCTGCATGAACATTCCGGCGCGTTACGCGAATGGGTTTTTGGGAGACATAGGCGTGCCGCCAGACCCTGCTCCAATGGACTACAATGCTTGGTTCGAAGTCTTTCTCGATGGGCGCTGGTTTACCTTCGATGCGCGTCACAACATGCCGCGCATCGGACGCATTCTCGTCGCGCGCGGCCGTGACGCAACCGATATCCCGCTTGCGACGTCGTTTGGGCCCCACACCTTGAAGAGCTTTAAGGTATGGACGGAGGAAATTGAACCTGCCGTCCTAAACGGCTTCGCGCGCCGCATCGCTTGAGCCCCAGCCGATGCAAGCGGAGCGACGCTGCGACGTGTGGCCAAAAGGCCACCAGCCGCCACAAAAATTCGATACGGGATGGCCGCTAGCCATTGGCCGTGTCGGATATGTAACTGATATTATTATGCTTTGAGAGATTTGTTGCTTCGCCGGAGCGCAAGCCGCCAGCCTCTATCTTGTCTTGACGTGGCTCTCTTGATGCCGTTGCGTGATCGCAGTGGTATCTGGACGAGCCGCATGCGTCGTTTCGCCTTTTGGCCGTGTGGCCTTTTCCCGGCGCGCATCCGGGCTTCGAGCCCTCAGCGTTTGCTGGCCGTTGCCGTAACGGTTTTTGGACTCGCCGGCTGCGCTGCCCCAAGCGGCTTTCTCAAGCCTGTCGGGGCCAGTGCTTCTCCCGGTACGAGCCAGGTCGAAATGCTGGTCGCGACGACGCGCGCGCCGGCCAACGAGCCGGCGGAGATGTTTTCCGGCGAGCGCGGATCTGGGCTAGAATTTGCCGATGTTGTTGTGTCGATTCCCCCGGTGCACCAAAAAGGCAAAGTTGAATTTCCCCATCAAGTTCCCGGCGATCCGGCGACTGATTTCGTGACACTTGACCCCACCGGTACCATCGACAAGACCGAAGCGACAGCCTTATTTCGCAAACTTCTCCGGAAGAGCCCAAATAGACAAGTGCTCGTCTTCGTCCATGGCTACAACAACCGCTTCGAAGAAGCCGTTTTCCGCTTCGCTCAATGGGTCCACGATTCTAAGTCTGAGGCCGTGCCCGTCCTGTTCACCTGGCCCTCGAAGGGCAAGCTCCTCTCCTATGGTTACGACCGTGAGAGCGTCGAGTACTCACGCGATGAACTCGAACAAGGCTTGCGCTTTCTCGTGAAAGATCCCGAAGTCCGCGAAATTTCCATTTTCGCGCATTCGATGGGCAATTGGGTGACGCTCGAAGCCTTGCGCCAGATGGCGATCAAGGACGGCAGGGTAGCCGGCAAAATTCGCAATGTTGTTCTCGCGAGCGCGGATGTCGGCGTTAAGGCCGGCTACAAGCAGATCGATCGAATCGAGGCGTTGGGCGCAGAACGGCCGAATTTCACTTTGGTTACCCGGGAGGACGATCGTGCGCTCCCGTTTTCGCGGAAATTCTGGGGGGAGCAAAGGCTAGGCGCCATCGATCTGGACGAAGAACGAACCAACCTCGAGCGAAGGGGAATAGTACCTATCAACGCGACCACGTTTCACTCGCGAGACCCATCTCGTCACTTTCCCGATAATCCGGAGCTAATGAAGATCATTGACCAAGCCCTCGATCCGGATCAGACTTTGACCCGAGAGGCTAGCTTCGCGGAAAGACTCACGCATACAACCGCTGGCTTCGCGGCCTCGGCCGGTCAGGCGGCTAGCGCTGTCATTTCGGCGCCGCTCGCCATCGTCGATCCAGGCACGCGCGAAAATTATGGCGACCAGATCGACACCTTAACCCAGTCGGTCCAGGATGCCGTAACGCTGCAATGATTGCCGTGCGCCGTACTTCGCGCCAATGTCCGGGGCTCGTGCCCCCGGCGCCCCGCACAACAATTTTTTGTTAATGCCGGAAGTGCCTTACCCCGGTAAACACCATGGCGAGGCCGGCACTGTCGGCCGCGTCGATGACCTCGCCGTCGCGCATCGATCCGCCCGGTTGAATGATTGCCGTCGCGCCCGCCTCGGCGGCGGCAAGCAGGCCGTCGGCGAACGGAAAAAACGCATCCGAGGCGACGGCCGAACCCTTGGCGAGGCTTTCGGGCAGGCCAGTGGCCCTCGCCGCCTCGGCGGCTTTCATCGCCGCGATTCGCGCGGAATCGACGCGGCTCATCTGTCCCGCGCCAATCCCCGCCGTCGCGCCGCCCTTAGCGTAGACGATCGCGTTCGACTTCACGTGCTTCGCAACGCGAAAGGCGAATTTGAGATCGCGCCATTCCCCCTCGCTTGGCGCGCGCTTGGTGACGACGCGCAAATCCATGTCGTCGACATTCGCATTATCGCGGGTTTGCGCAAGAAAACCGCCCGCGACGGGCCGAAAGGTAGAGCCCATCCCGCGCGGATCAGGCAGTCCGCCGGTTAGGAGGAGACGCAAGTTTTTCTTGGCGGCGACGATTGCGATAGCCGCTTCGTCGGCCTCGGGCGCGACGATGACTTCGGTGAATATCTTCACAATCAGCGCGGCGGCCTTCGCATCGAGTTTCCGGTTCAAGGCGATAATGCCTCCGAACGCCGAGACCGGATCGCAACGCAGCGCAAGTTCATAAGCTTTCCCGAGAGTGTCCGCCTCGGCTACGCCGCAAGGATTGGCGTGCTTGATGATCGCGCAAGCAGCTGTCCGCGCCGGATCGAACTCGGCCACGAGCTCGAAAGCCGCATCGGTATCGTTGACGTTGTTGTAGGAGAGATTCTTGCCCTGCACTTGCCGGGCCATCGCGACGCCCTGGCGCGGCTCCCCCGACGCATAGAAAGCGGCGGTCTGATGCGGGTTTTCGCCATAGCGTAGGCTTGATGCAAGCTTGCCGCCAAACGCGCGATAGGGCGGCGCGGCGAGCCCCATTTCCAGAGCCAGCCAGTTCGAGATCGCCGCGTCATAGACGGCGGTGCGCGCAAACGCTTTTTGCGCGAGTTCTTGGCGCAACCTTTGAGTCGTGCAACCGCCATGCGCTGTCATTTCGCCGAGAATTTGGGCGTAATCGCCGGGGTCGACGACGACCGCGACATCGTTGCAATTCTTGGCGGCGGCGCGGATCATGGCCGGGCCGCCGATGTCGATATTCTCGACGCATTCGGCGAAGGACGCGCCGCTGCCGATCGCCGCCTCGAAAGGATAAAGGTTCACCACCAAAAGATCGATCGGCGTGATGCCATGCGCCAGCATCGCCGCCTCGTGCTCCGGGTTTTCCCTGATTGCCAAAAGCCCGCCATGAACTTTTGGATGCAGGGTTTTGACCCGCCCGTCCAAGAGCTCCGGAACGCCGGTCAGATCGGAGATTTCGCGAACCGCGAGTCCAGCTCCGGCAAGGGCGGCCCGCGTGCCGCCGGTTGAGATAAGCTCGATACCGAACCCCGCAAGCGCGCGCGCGAAGCCGGCGAGGCCAGTCTTATCGGAAACAGAAAGCAGCGCGCAGGCCGCGCGGCGAAGGTTTGAAGGCATCTTTTCGCCTAAAGCCGCTGGACTAGAATGTTATCTGAATCGGTCCAACCGCGCGAAAAATCGATGAAACCAAATGTATACATCGACTCACCAATAGCCAGAAATGAGCGGCTGGCCGACTTTCCGCTTGAGGAAATGCGTTTCTGCCGCGCGAACCGCAAAATTGCTAGCCAATTAAACTTTTCGCCCCTTGGGGGCGATCAGGAAGCAAGGGCTCAGCCGCCAAAGGGACGGAAAAAATCCCAAACAAGTTTTGCGCTATTGACATCGCCATTGGCGAGGCCATGCCCGGGTCCGGCTTCGCTCGCAAGCCTGCGCAAAACTCCGTCCGAAACGATGGTGATGCGGCCCGCCGCCGCCGAAGCGGCCGATGGAAACCTCGCGAGAGCAAGCGAAAGCCCGCAGGCTCCCGCCCCAGCGGACCGGCAGCGAGCATAAACGCGATGAATCCGCGGCCTCGCACGATTCATGTCTTCCAAGCCGTCGGCGCTTCGATTTATCTTGCCGGGTGACAATTGCGCCATAGAGCATTAGAGCATATCCCGAAAAAGTTGCTCGCCTTTTTCGATAAGGGCATGCTCCAACTCCTTGAATTTGAGCGATTCCTTATTCGATCACGTGATTCCACGTGTAGGGCAAGCGCTCTAAGTGTCTGTTCTGAAACTTCTTGAATCAAAAGAATCATTTGTGATTCAAGGGAGGCGGCCTGATTCGAGGAGGGGCCGCCGATGTGGAGGAAAGAAAACCGAGGCCGTTATGACCGCGGCCAA
>JBQTKC010000359.1:0-3632 GCA_052386575.1 Beijerinckiaceae bacterium | reverse complement strand
GCCCGAGCTACTCTCGCGGCGGCCGGTTTCGTCACGGATTATTTCGAAGCGCGCCACGCGGAAACTTTGGCGCCGGTCACCTCGCGCGGCGCCGGACCAGTCCGGCTGCTGGCGGCGGCAAAACTCGGCACAACCCGGCTCATCGATAATATCGGCGTTTAGCGCAATAACCTGGGCGGCCACCCACGGCGCCAGAAGCGGTCTGACGCTTACGAATTGTTGCCGACATTGGCAAGAAGCGGAGTCGAGCCCGAATTAAGACTCACGCACACGAAAAGCGCCACCGATCTATAAGGGCATTCTTGGTACAGGAATCAAGGACAAAATATAGTCCCTGAATCGCGTGGTCGTTCAGAGCTCGACTCCTCGGGCAGGCGAGCGTACGCCGCGCGCTGCTCCCGAGGCGCCTCCGCCCTTCGAGACGGCCTTTCAGGCCTCCTCCGGGTGAGGGCTCAGGATATGTGCAGGCATTTGAAACAGGCCCCAAGGCGTCATGACGTGGTGACATCATTTAGTTAGCTGGCAAGCATAGGAGCGGCCGCCAGAGTGGGGCAACCGTGAACACATGATCTTATGCGGCTTGCGCGTAGATGGCCAGAGCGCTCAATTCGTGTTCACACGGCTCTCGTCTCATAGGTCAGCCACACCGCCACCCCCGCCAACAGCACCGCAAAAATCCGGCGTATAGGGACGGAGCCTCCGGCGCCCATGGCGGCGAAGGGGCCGAGCCTTACTGCGAGCAGAACTAGCGACAGATGCACGGCGATGCTGATGGCAATGTGGACAGAGCCCAGCAGTAGTGCCTGTGCGCGCGGCCCGGCATGCTCGGCTTGGATAAAAGAGGGCAGCAGCGCGATGTAGAACACCGCGGCTTTCGGATTAAGAATGTTGATAAGAAAGCCGCGCATCGCAAGTCGTCGGAAGGACAATTCCGCAACCTCGCCGGCTTCGCCGCCATCCGCGCCACGCCAAGCATCTACGGCGAGCCAAAGTAAATACGCTACGCCAGCCAAGCGTAATGCATCATAGGCAGGACGATAGAGCAAAAAAATTCCGGTGAGGCCGAAAGCCGCCGCCACCATATAGACCGCAAGGCCGAGCGTAATTCCGGCGACCGTCGCCAACCCGGCAGCGCGACCGCGCGTCACCGCTAGTGTAACCAGATAGGCCATGTTCGGGCCCGGCGTGATTTCGATCAGCACGGCGGCAATCAAAAAGGTGTAAAACTGCACCGGATCAATAGGCAAGGCGGTGTGTTCGATCATTGCGCCGCTTCGGACTGCATCTAACACGCGTGTGACTCGAAAACGCTGGGCAACATTCGTTTCAGTGTTCTGTCCCTAAAATAAGAATGTGGGCGAGTGCCGCGCCTGCGTGGAGCATCGCTAAAATAATCAGCGCATTTGCCAACGTCTCGTGGATTTCCTTGGCGTTATTATGTTCGAACGCCTCGTCTTTGAGCCAAGGCGAAGGGATTTCGCCAAAGCCGAACAGCGGCAAGCCATCACCGCCCGCGAATAGCGTCACGACGCCCGCAATCGGGACTGCCGAGCAGCGAGTAAAGCACATAATGCATGGCCCTGCCGCCACGATCCGTCCATAGTCCCAGAGGCGTCGCTTCTGGCGGTGGCGGCGGGTTTCACCGGCTCCGCATATTGCCCGTTCCGCGAAACTTTGCGCCAAAACCTGATTTGGCCTACGATGGCGGCAACGATAGCCGGAAGGGCAGGGAGGAAGCGGCATCATGACAGGTTCTACGCCGAAGGCCGCCGTCGCCGGGCCGCGCTCGGTCGCGCTGATCGGCCCTTATGGCAGCGGCAAGTCCACCTTGTTCGAGGGTTTGATGGCGGCGGCCGGCGCGCCCCTCAAACGGCAAAGCGATATTCGCAAGCGGGTCGTGACGACCGAGTTGAGGCTCGGACATTGTTCCTTTTTGAGCGATCGCTGGTCGATCCTGGATTGCCCCGGCTCGGTCGAATTCTCCTATGAGATGGAAGGTGCGCTGGCAGCGTCCGATCTCGCCATCGTGGTCTGCGAGCCCATGGCCGGCCGGGCGTCCAGCGTGCCGCTCTTGCTAAAGGCGCTTGAAGAATTCCGTCTCCCTCATCTTATCTTTATCAATAAGATCGACACGCTTGCGGGCTCCTTCGACGAAACGCTCGCGGCGCTCCAGGCGCATTCGAAGTACCCGCTGGCGGCACGCCAATTGCCGATCCGCGAGGGCGACGCGGTGACCGGCTATATCGATGTCGTGAGTGGACGGGCATTCCGTTATGGGCCTAACCAAGGCGCGGAGCCAATCGAAATTCCCTCTAACCTCCGCGATCCCGAGAAACAGGCGCTCGATGGGCTGGCCGAGGTGCTGGCCGACCAGGACGATGCGCTCCTGGAAAAACTGATCGAGGAAGTCGCGCCGACATCGGCGGAGATCTACCAGCAATTGCGCAAGGACCAGGCGAGCGGCACGATCGTCGAGGTTTTGCTTGGATCGGCCGCGCGCGGGCAGGGAATTCTGCCGCTTTGGAAAACGATGCGGCATGACGTGCCGGACGCAGCCATTACCGCCGAGCAGCGCGGCGTCGCGGCGGAAGGAGAGCCGCTCGTCCAAATTTTTAAGACGGTCCAGGCGGGCAAGCTTTCCTATGGCCGGATCTGGCGCGGCGTGCTGCGCGATGGTGCGGCGTTCGACGGCGCGCGTGTCGGCGGCATCCACCGTTATGCCGGAGGCGAACCGGTCAGGGTGCCGGAAGCCGACGCGGGGGAGCTGGTGGCGCTCGGGCGGCTCGATGGGGTCGCGACCGGGGCGATCCTTGGAAATCCCGGCGCGACCGGGTCCCTGCCCTATCCCGCGCCCGCGCCGCCGGTCTATGCGCTGGCGATCATGGCAAAAGACCGCAAGGACGATGTCAAGCTCTCGGGCGCGCTGCAAAAGCTCGTGTCTGAGGACCCGGCCCTTAGCGTCGAGCACATCGTGGAAACCGCCGAGACGATCTTGAAGGGACAGGGCGAAATTCATCTCAACGCCGCCCTCGAACGGCTGGCTTCGGCCTACAATCTCCAGATTGCCACCGCCCCGCCGAAAATCGCGTTCAAGGAAACGATCAAGCGGCGGGTGCAGCAGCATTCCAGGCACAAACGCCAATCCGGCGGCCATGGCCAATTTGCCGACGTGAAATTGGAGATCGAGCCGCGCGGCCGTGGCGAAGGCTTTCTGTTCACCGACAAAATCGTCGGAGGCGCGGTCCCGAAGCAATATATCCCGGCGGTCCGCGAGGCGGCCGAGGAGGCCATGCAAAAGGGACCGTTCGGCTATCCCGTCGTCGATGTCGGGGTGACCTTGGTCGATGGCACCTTCCACGCCGTGGACAGTTCCGACATGGCTTTTCGAACCGCGACCCGTTTGGGGATCAGCGAGGGTCTCGCCAAGGCCGAGCCGGTTTTGCTCGAGCCGATCGAACATGTCACGGCGAGCGTCCCGAATATCTTCACCGCCGCGGCGCAGCGCTTGCTGACCGGCCGCCGGGGCCAGATCCTTGGCTATGCCGAGCGGCCCGGCTGGCCTGGCTGGGACGACGTCGAGGCCCTCGTGCCGGCCGCCGAGTTGCACGATTTCATCATCGAACTGCGGTCCG
>JBQTKC010000358.1:0-3671 GCA_052386575.1 Beijerinckiaceae bacterium | reverse complement strand
CCTTTACCCAGTTGGACACAATCGCCAACACGTTCAGCGATAATGAGGCTGCTCAATGCCTAAACGAGGCACGCAATAAACTCTTCCAATCCATCAACCGTCGATCCAAACAGGCAGCTTGAACCACACCTCAACATCTTCGTTCAGACTCATACCTCTATTGGAATTGACTGCTCGTTGGGAACAACGCGCGTAAGTGTGGGTTGGTGCGAGGTTACGAACCCAAAATCTCGCGGACTCGCGTGATGTTGGGGTCCCTCCGGTCACCCCAACCTACGGGGCCTTCTGCGCAAGGCCCTTTATATGCCCGCGATGGTCACGCTCTACAAAACCACTTGGGGTCGCGCCTTCCGGGCGCGCCTGAGCCAAGCCGGAAAGCCGCCCATGCTCATCATCGGCGCCATGATGCGTAAACTCATCCATGTCGCCTACGGGGTCTTGAAGTCTGGACAACCCTTCAACCCAGCGCTTCATGGATGTTGACATGGATAACAGTATCTACATTTATTGAATACTACGATGTCGAGGTGGCGGTGTATGGCACGGCTGTTTCCCCGAGTATTGCCCGCTCAAATGCACATCTCTGAATAGGGTGCCCAAGATGTCTACATCCCCGCAGTTGCTGCCTGTAAAGGTCGATATGGTCACCTTATTGCTGCCCACATTAGTTCGCGTTCGCTCAGGGCAACTGGCAGGAAGCGCGGTTCCATCGAGTTCTCCGCAGGAAATCAGTGGTATTCCGTCAGGCGCCACGAGCTTTATCCGACCCTCCGCATTGACGAGCATTAACAGTGCAAAGCCACGATCGCGTAAATGGAGTGCTAGCGTGTCAGGAATCGGTATTGGTTCTTTGTCCAAAATAGCCGCCCCGTCTCTCTGCACTGGCGGTGGAGGCGGCGGCGGGTTGAATAGCTTGAATAGAACTACTAGCAAAGCTACGCCAAGAACAGCGGCTGCAATACGAGTGAAGAGCAACTGGTTCTTTGAACCTTCAATCATGTTCGACATATCGTCCTCCATTCGTCACTTGTGTCGGCGTCTGCGTGTGGCGGTCATCTCATGTCGCTAGAAAGCGTGATTCAAGCTAATATGTCGATCGTGTGGGGTGCTAGACCGGCAATTCACTCAAAACGCTAACGATATTTGACCGAGCATCGTAAGCTCAGGCAAGAAGGGTGGTGCCTCCTGTGTCCTTTGCGATGTGCGAAAGCCAAGCCCTCTATAGTTAAATTCATCGTCGAAGATGTTCTTGACCGAAAAGCTCAAGGTTCCGTAACGATTAGGAAGGCGGTAGCCAATGGTAGCGTCAACTAAGGCAAATTTGTCATGATCCTCGCCGATCTCCATTTCGACGTTTTGGTGTACGTAGGTTGTCTGCAAGCGTGTGAAAAATCCGGACGGATCATGGTAGGATAGGCCTATCGGCAAGAGGTCTGTCTCCGTATCTGGCGGCGAGGCAAACGGCTCCCGTCGGTCGAAATTCTCGCGCTCATATTCTATGCTCGCAGCCCAGCGCGGGTGGGGTGTCCAGTAGAGATATGCCCGGTAAAGTTCCTCGGCCCAATTTTCGATGTCCCGCTGCCCGCTGACGATAACGGCCACTTCTAAGTCACGCTTAGATACTTCCATGCCCCCATAAAGCGTTGGGAGGAATTTATGGTCTATGCCAAAGCCAAGTCGCCAGGATTCCGTAGCATTTAAATCGTCGAAGAATTGATTGAAGCCAGCCAACTGAGTCGGCTCCAGGGTCTGGTCTGCTACCAAGGCGCGTTTGAATACTCGGAACGCGGCTAATCGTAACGTTGTGTTCGGCGTAGCGTCCCACGTTAGTCCGATTTTTGGATTGAGCCGCGCAAAATCACGCAACGTGTCGTCGTCGAAGGAATCGAAACTTGCCCCTAGAGTGGACGTCAAGCTCGGCCATAAACGCGTTTGGGTATATACGTAGGCGTTACCATGGCGCGTAGTCGCGTCGCTTTCAGTAGTCGGATTGCCGGGAAAGGTCACCGCGGTTTCACGATCTAGATTGTTGTAGCCTCCTCCCACGATGGCGTCAAAAACGGACCAATTAAGTAGGTATTGCGCTTCCGCGACATAAGCTTCGCTAAAGACATTAATTTTGAGGGGCAATTCTCGCTCTTCCTTCAGGTCTTGATAGCTTCCCGAGGCGATAAAATGTGAATCCGCAGTAGGAGCATAATGAAGGCCGAAGCGGTAGGTGTCCTCGTCTTCGTGTCGCCGAAAGATTCTGATTAACATTTGCCAGGTCGAAGTTGAAGGCAAGGTCGCCGTGATCGGACTCGCTGTGTCGTAGCTCTGCCTGAACGGTTAGATTATGCAGTAAACTGCCTTGGACGAATGCGTTGTGGATGTTTTGTTTAAAGTCGTTGTTTCTGCGGAAGCCATCGCTGTCGAAGTGGAACTGCCCGAGACTATAGGAGAGCTTGTTCCAAACACCCGATTGCACGACCTCATCGGCGATCGTCCTGTTGCTGCCAAAGGCTCCCGCAGCTTGTAGCGCGAGTCTGTTTTGCTCGAACAGAGGGTTGAATTCCTGAAAAGACGAGCCGCGGGGGCCAGCACCCTCCAGTATAAAGAGGTTGCTCTCGGCAAGCTGCGGCTGAACGGGCGTAATGTTAATGGGCTGTAGCAGTTGCGATTGCAAGAGCTCGCTGACCCTCGCGATTTCATGTCGCGGTAGGGCTGAGTACGAGTCGGCTAGCAGTCGGTGCCCGGAGTAATCACCAGGGTCGGTATTCACCGACTTCCACCCCTCGACCAGCGCCCGCTGTTCGAACCCAAGGTCCCGGTAGATCCTCCCCAAGGCCGCGCTGCGGGCGGCTAGGTCCTCATCCAGCAGGAGCTTCGATCGATACACCGCCCGGTTATCATTGAGCTCGATGGCTTTCTGGAGGTCATGCAGCGCCTCCACCGGGCGGTTGGTCGTCTGCTTTTGGATGGCGTCGTAGAACCAGGGAGTGGGATCCTTGGGATCGAGAAGCTTCGCCTGCTGGTACTCGGTCTCGGCGAGGCCCCCTCGTTTTTGCTCGTAGTAGGCCTTGCCCAAGTAGCTGCGGACCAGCGAGTTGTTGGGGTCGAGGGAAGCGGCGATCTCGATCTCGCGGGTGCCCTCGTCCAGGTCCCCGTCGCGGATCTTGGCGAGGCCCTGGCCCAGGCGCGGCAGGGAATCGGCTGGATCGCGGGCAATAGCGCGATCGAAGGCCGTTTTGGCCTTATCGACCTCGATGCGGGTGAGGTAGGCAAAGCCCAAGACGGTCTGGGTGCGGGCGAGCCCCGGATCGAGTTGTTCTGCCTTGCGTGCGGACTCCAGGGCGGCGTCAAGATCTCCCAGCGAAAGCTCGATCTCGGCGAGCCGGGCCCAGACCAGCGCATCCTCGGGCGCCAGCTCGGCGGCCTTCTCGAGGCTCTCGCGGGCCGTCTCGATCTCGAAGGCCGACTGCTCGGCATAGGAGCGGGCCACATAGGGGGTCGCGGAGCCCGGGGCCAGCCGCACCGCCTCGGCGGCGAGCTTGAGGGCTTCCTCTTGCTCGTTCCGCACCACGGCGATGACCGAGCGCAGTGCGTAGGCGGTGCCGTTCTTGGAATCGAGCCGCTGGGCGGACCTAAGGTCTCCCTCCGCCGCGGAGACGCGGCCGACCGAGAGCAGGAGC
>JBQTKC010000357.1:0-8354 GCA_052386575.1 Beijerinckiaceae bacterium | reverse complement strand
GACGGTGAGTCTCGACAACCCGCCCGAGTACCCCCTCTCACCGCTGACACAAACTCCCGTACATCACCGGCGCTGATACACGTATTGCGCCAGCTTGCGAAAAGTGAAATATTGGCTAACGCTGGTTGATACCCTTTTGGCGCCACGCACTTCCTGCGCAATTGCGCAAAGAATTTCGTGCAACGTACTAAATTTGTAGTTTAGTACTTCGCTTACGACAGTGCACCAGTTTGGATGCGGTTTGATTATGGGGTCGCACGATCCGGCGCCTATTTTTCACTAAGCACTGGCCGACAGAATCGAACTAATTGCGTGGCGTTCATCGACACTGTAGCCTTCAATCATAGAGACCCTTTCCAAGGCAAGGTCCGGATTGTTCCGGTAATCGAAGGGAGCCGGGATGTCGGCTTCCCACCCATCGCCGAAACTCAATTTGGGGCACTAGCCAATGCCGGATTAATGGCAGCGCTCGTGATCGCTTCTAGCGCTGGATAGAGGTTCCGGGAAAAGCGCGCGGCGCTGACTCGCCAAATTCTCCGTGCCCAACTAAAAAGGCTGGCAAAGGTGGCCGATGTCTCTCTCCACTGCCGAAACAAACGCCGACATTCTCGTTGCCGGTGCCGGTGCCGCTGGTCTTTCCACCGCGATTGCGCTCGCGCAGGCGGGATTTTCGGTTGTCTGCGTTGGCCATGTCGATACAAGCGCCAATGGGCGGACCGTCGCGCTGTTTGAAGCCTCGCTGCGCTTTTATCAGGCGCTTGGCGTGTGGCCGCATTTTCGTGACAAGACCGCGCCGCTGGCAAGGATTACCATGATCGATGCCACCGGAACGCGGTTTCCGGTGCCATCCGTTTCGTTTGCCGCGGCCGAGATCGGCTTTTCCGCGTTCGGCGAGAATATCGAGAACAATGTGCTCGTCGAGGGTCTTGCCGAAATCGCGGCCGGGACCCAAAATCTCGTTCTCCACGAAGGCATGATCGGCGACATAAGGTTTGGCGAGGATGCGGTTCATGCCGCGCTCGCGGGCGGGCAGCGCGTCACGGCAAAACTCGCCGCCGCCGCCGACGGCCGCATGTCGCCCGCGCGAACCAAGGCGGGGATCGGCACAAGCACCTGGACTTATCCGCAAACAGCGTACACGGCGCTCCTTTCGCACGCAAAGCCGCACCGGAATATCTCGACGGAATTTCACACGCGTTCGGGTCCCTGCACGCTCGTCCCGCTGCGCCCGGCCGAAAACGAGCCCAACCGTTCGAGCCTCGTCTGGCTGATGTCTCCCGAGACGGCGGAGCGCCGCCGCGCGCTTTCGAACTTGGAACTCGCGCAAGAAATCGAGGATGAAGTCCGTTCGCTTCTGGGCAAGATCGAAATCGACGGGCCGGGCGGGTTTTTCCCCATGGCGGGGATGAGCGCCAATCGTCTTGTTGGCCATCGCATCGCGCTCATCGGCGAGGCCGCGCATATCCTTCCGCCGCTCGCCGCGCAAGGCCTGAACCTCAGTCTGCGGGACAGCGCCGCGCTTGTGGAAGTTTTGGAGGACGCGCGCGCGCTTGGGGCTGACATCGGCGCCGTGCAGACATTGAAAGCCTATGCAAGCGCCCGCCGGAGCGACATTTTTATACGCACGAACGGAGTCGACATCCTCAATCGCTCCCTGCTTTCGAATCTTTTTCCGGTCGATTTTTTGCGCGGCGCCGGGTTGTTTGCGTTTGCGATGATCGGTCCGCTGCGCCGCGCGCTCATGCGCGAAGGCGTTCTCACGCATGGGACCCTGCCGCGCCTGATGCAAGAGCGCAAAGCGCGGCGCGGCGTCAACCGGCATGTCTCCGCGCGGGTGAGCACGGGATACGAAGGGTAATGGCGTGAAAATCGCGACCTGGAACGTCAATTCGGTCCGGCAAAGAATCGAGCATCTCCTGCGCTATCTCCGCGACGTGGAGCCGGATGTCCTCTGTCTGCAGGAGCTCAAATGCGTCGACGCGGCGTTTCCGCATCTGGAAGTCGAGGCGGAAGGCTATAATGCCGCCGTGCACGGGCAAAAAGGTTTTAACGGCGTGGCGATCCTCGCCAAGGCGCCGATCGAGGCCGTGCGGGGACTTCCTGGCGACCCCGATGACGAGCAGGCTCGCTATATCGAGACGGTTGTCCCAAATGGTGAGGGCATTGTCCGCGTCGCCTCGATCTATCTGCCGAACGGCAATCCGCCGCGAACGGAGAAATACAGTTACAAGCTCGCCTTCATGGAACGGCTTACCGCGCATGCAAGAAATCTCTTGGCGCTGGAGGAGCCGCTTGTTCTCGCCGGTGACTACAATGTGATTCCAACCCCTTTAGACGCCGCCGATCCCGCCGCCTGGGAGGGCGATGCGCTTTTTTTGCCGGAGACCAGGGCGCGCTTTCGATCCCTCCTCAATCTGGGCTTGACCGACGCACTGCGCGCGACCAGCGACGAGCCCGGACTTTATACATTTTGGAATTATCAGGCGGGCGCTTGGCAGCGCAACAAAGGCATCCGGATCGATCATCTCCTGCTTTCGCCGCTCGCGGCGGACCGTCTGGCCGAGGTTGCCATCGACAAGAAAACGCGCGGAGAGGACAAGCCTTCCGATCACGTGCCGGTACACATCGAGCTGGCGTGACCAACCTGCAACTATTGCAGGAACGCCTCCAGCCAAGCGTGTATCGAAGCCCACAGGAAAAACACGGTCGCCGCAGCGCCGAGTCCACTCCGCACCGCATGCAATCTGCCCCATGTCCGGATCAATGCGCGGCTTTTCGGCCCCGCATTTTCCGGCGGGATTTCCAGCAAGCGCTTGTTCGCCGGCAAGATAAAAATGAGCGTGAAAGGCCAATTTGCGAGCAGCAATAAGGCGCCCGCGACCCAGCGCCAGTCCATTGCGGAGCGCGCGGCGATAAGTCCAAGGAGAAAACCGATGATCGCCAATGGGGCTTGCATCGCGAAGCCGCGCTTGTAGGCGGGTTTCCATTCCGCGAGCGACGCCCGGTCGTCGAGCGCAAGGCGGGCCGGTTGTTCCGCCACGTTGATGTAGACGGCGGCGCCCGTAAACAGAGCGGCGGCGATGAGCGTGAGTTGTCCGGCGAGCATGCCCTTAACTGTCCCGCGCCCGCCGTTGCCCTGTTCGCTCCATTGACCGCGGTCGGCTTCTTCGGGCCGGCCGGTCTTGCAAAGGCGGCGTGTCGCCTAGCCCCGCCGGCTTTGCGAAGCGTCCTCGGCCCGGAGCTTCCGCGCCGTCTTGAAAACATTGATGGCGAAGAGACAAACAAAAACCGTTCCAGCCCCGCACAGCACGAGGTCGTAGGGCGAGAACGTCGCGCTTCCCATCGCGATCTTCTCATCGCCGGCAAAATACATCCAGCCATTGAGACCGATCAAGCCGACCCTAAGCTCGGTTGGTCCGAGCGCCAGAAACGATAATTGAAACCTTTGCGAGACGTGGTTGTACAAAAACACATACATGCAAAGCATGAAATAGCCAAGCAGCGCGAACAAAGCCACGTCCAAACGGATATAGGCGGAAAGCCCGGCCCCGGCCATGATCGCCAAATTGCACAGCGCATCGACGGAATGATCGAGAAAATAGCCATACCGCGGCCGCTCTATCTTGCGGTAACGGGCGAGGCTGCCGTCGAGCGAATCCCCAAACCAGTGGAGGACGATGCCAAGCGTTGCAAGAAAGAAAAAGGCCGGATGCAGACGGGTCGCCGCGTAACTGAAAAACACCACGGCGGCGCCGCAAGCGGCAAAAAGGGTGAGCCGGTCGGGCGTGACCTTGCTCGGCATATGCATGCAAAGAAAGCCGAGGACATCGCGTTCCAGGCCCGCGAGAATGTTGTCTTGCACCCGGGCCGCGACTTGCGGCCGTAGCCCCGGTTGGGCTTCTTGAACGAGAGCAACTCGGTGCACCACCACCCCCCACGGAACAATCACCAACACCAATTATGCCGCGCGGCCATATTTAACAAACATTATCTTGGCGACATCACAACAAGATCGCGGCGGATTGTGGCAAAAAAAAAGCAAAGCCCGCCGCGGGGCGCGGAATGCGGTCCGGACATGTTCCAACTCCTTGCAATTGAATTGCACCCATTTCGATCAAACGATTGCATTTGAGGGTAAATTCAGCACGCCTAACGCCTCCAAACGCACAAGAATGCCGTTTCGAATTGTCTCCCAAACCTTCGGGAAAAGCAAAAGACCCAAGAATACCACCACATCCAAGACACTATCGCCCTATGAAAGTAGACGCGACCAAGCCGGTGTAGGCCGGCGTTGTAATCGAGCTGATGATTTGCGCGTATTTTTGGAAATCGTTAACCGGAGCGTTGGACACATAAAGCAAGTCCCTGTTGAGGACTTGGAAACTTTGCGCGACAAACAAACTGTTCGCCTCGTGCAAGTTAAGCCGATAGACAATTGGCGTTAAATAGCCATGTTGGACCAGCGGACTATTTGGCCGCAGCGCGCGCGCGACTTCTTCGGGCTCATAGCGGAAAACGAACACACCCGCCGGATCGGCACGAGAATCAAGAAGGCCGCCTGCCTTGGCCAAAGCCTGCGCCAGGTTGATGCCTTCGGCATCGAAAGGAATTTCCTCGTTCTTGCCCGTGGCGCCGTAGACGATGAAAGTTTGCGGATCCCGGATCAAGGTCAACACGTCGCTCGGACGCATGTAGATATTTTCTTTAGGGTCGGAGGTCACGCGTGTCATCGCGACGCGCTCCGTCACGTCTCCCCTCGACAGCTGGACGTAGGTTTCGTTGACCGGCGCGCGAATTCCGCCCGCCGCCGCGATGACCTCCATTACGCGGTCGCCCTTGACGCTCAAGGGCACCCGGGCGCCATTCACGACTTCACCGGTGACCGTCACGGTATTGCTGACCGAGCGGGCGACATTGACCAGGACTTGCGGCTGGATGGCTTTGCCTTGGAGCGCACGTTCGATGACGGTCTGCACGTCTCTGGTCGTGCGACCGGCGACGGAAATACGGCCTGCATAGGGAACTGTGATCGCGCCGTCCCGTCCGACGACCTGATCGGGGATCGTCGCGCTTTTCGAGCCGGAAGTGAACCGGTCAGAAACGAGAGGCGCCGAAAAGAGGCCGCCCGCGCCCGCTTCCCAAATTGTGACTGCAACCGTGTCGCCAATGCCAATGCGAGGTTCGACCGACGGCCGATAGTCGCCAAAGTGGGCAAGAAAGCTGGCCGGCCCGCGTTGCCGCAATGATTCGATGACAGAAGGATCTATATCGACGAGTTCGTAGCGTGGCGCGGCGACCGTGCCGGCCTCCGCAACAATGTCGCCCGCGCTCGGCCCGGTCCCAGAGATGGTGGAACAACCCGCAAACGCGAGGCACGCCGTTCCGGCGAACAGAATGCGCGCGATGAACAGCAACAGAACTCTCGGCATTCACAACATGTTCCGCATGGAGCCGATCTCCTATCATTCGCAAGGGCGTACCGCCACTCCCCGATCCTGCCCAAACAAGCTTATCCGGACAATGTGTCCAAAAAACCACAATGACCCGGTTAGTTTAACCATGTCTTATGGTGCTAAGATTGGCGGATCTGGCGGGCCGGCGCGGCGGCGATTCGCTGCCGGCGCCTTGAGGGGGCGCGATCGAGCGGCTGCCAATCGAAGCGCGAAAAGGCGCCTGTCCGGCGGTCCGCAATTCTCGCTCGGTTCCAAAACATGACGCCCCATTCCGCCGCTATTGTAGCATTCGAGCACGGCGCCGATGCGGCCAGAATCAATCGTGAAGCGCCGCCCGGACCAACCGCCCGTCGCGAAAATTCGGCGGCGAAACTATGAATGCCGGTTTCGCTCAGTTGGTGGAGCAACTGATTTGTAAGCTGTCGCACTTTTTTCACGTCCTCTACTAAAGTCATCTGCCAACGTCCGGGACTCTCCTTCAGTGTGCTCGATGTTTCAATGAGTAGAGGGGGAGTTGGGGACAGGAGTTGGCTGAGGAAAGCGCTTGCTTGAGGAGGATTTGCGGCGGCGAGGATTTCCGCGACACGGATCGGCCGAAGGCCAGCAGCGGCCACGCCCGAGGGGATAGGCCGCCGCCGCGCCGCCGCCGTGCCTGTTGTAACGGAAAGCGCGATGGCCAAACCTGTCACCGCCAAAAAGTGTGGCCAGTTGAGCGGCGTTGGTGAGGTGCGTGTCCTCCAGATTGAAGCCCTTGGTTTTCAGATTGCGGAACATGGTTTCGATGGTCCATCACTGACGATAGCGGGGCAGCGCTTGATGCGGCTTGCTGGAAGTCCAGTTTGCATGTCCGCGTTTTGCCCAATCCGAACAAAGAAGGCACGTAGTTGTCCTGGCGCCTTCGCAACAGCATCGGCCAAAAGCAGAAATTCGGACTGACAAATTACCAAGATTTCCTTTCGCGCCAATTCTTCGCTATAATGTTGTAACTATACGCCTTAGCTCGTCCGCCGTGATGCTTCGCGGCTCCTTGGCATCGACAGGAGGGATCCATGCCCCGTTTGTTCACGGGCCTCGAAATCCCTTCCGATCTCGCGATGGACCTTTCCAATCTGCGCGGCGGCCTGTCCGGCGCGCGCTGGATCGAAGCCGAAAATTACCATCTGACCTTGCGCTTCATCGGGGACATCGACGATTCGACCGCACGCGACATCCATGCGACCCTCGAAACAATCCGGCGGCCGCCATTCACCGTGACGATCGGGGAGCTCGGTTCCTTCGGCGGCGCCAAGCCCAGGGCCCTCGTCGCCAAGGCCAATCCTGCCCAGCCCTTGGTCGAACTTCAGGCCCAGCAAGAAAGGCTCTTGCGGCGCATCGGCATTGCACCCGAGCCGCGCAAATTCACGCCCCACGTTACGCTCGCCCGGCTGCGCTCGGTGTCCTGGGCCGGCGTCGCCGAATATCTTGCCACACGGGGGTATTTTCTGTCGCGCCAATTCGACGCGAAGCGCTTCGTCTTGTTCTCGTCGCGGGCATCGACCGGCGGCGGCCCCTATGTCGTCGAGGCGGCTTATCCGCTCGGGTGAAAACCGGGCCTGGCCGCCTTGGCGGAGATGCGATCGCCACGCCGCCGCAAGATCACCGGCAGACCGTCCGCGGTCGCACGGTGACATCCTGGACCGGTGCCGCTACGTGGTTCTTCCGGTCAAGGTCACCCGTGCCCATCGAACACACTGTAATAACTGCACCGAGCTTGATGCCGCCAACCGCTGTTGCTACCTTAGCCAGATTTAGCGGGCTTCCTAATCGTAGAAATAACGTGAGCTATTCCGTTTCTCGCCTCGCCACGCGCGCCGTCTATGGCGCCAAACAGCTATCGCGGGTTGCCTGGTATGTCGGGCAAAGCATTGCTATGCGGCGGTTTTCTGAGCGCGCGGAGCGACAAGAAGGCGCGCATGCGCGGCCTCGCGCCCATACCGATGCAGCCGTGCCGGTGCGCAGACGCGTCTACGCTGACATGGCCGCTCTTCTGCAACGGGACCTCGCGAATGTCGAGGCGGGCATCTACCCCTTGCCGGAGGATCATGACGGCTCGTTGGCGACGCTGCTCGACCGCGCGCGGCTCGTCTTCGAGGATCTACCCGACACCCGCCGCCGCCGGGCGAGCAACCAACACAGCGAGGTGCTGACCGCGGAAACTCGCGGGAAACGGCCCCTCTATTTTCTTCAGAATTTCCACTTCCAGTCGGGCGGCTACATGACGGAGGATTCAGCCCGGCGCTACGATACGCAGGTCGAAGTGCTCTTCGGCGGGACAGCGAATGCCACGCGACGGCAGGCTTTACCGCAGCTCCACGAGGTCTTCGCCGGACGCGATCAGCGCCGGCTGAGACTTCTGGATGTCGGCTGCGGCACGGGGCGCTTTTTGGATTTCGTCAAGCAGACTTGGCCCTGGCTTGCCGCAGCCGGCCTCGATCTATCGGAAGCTTACGCGAGGGAGGCGAAGCAACAACTGAAGCGCTGGTCGCGGGTCAACCTTGTCGTCGGGAATGGGGAATCGATTCCAGTGCCGGACGAAAGCCAGGACGCGGTGACAAGCATCTTCATGTTCCATGAATTGCCGCCCAATGTGCGCCGCACCGTCTTCCGCGAATCCGCCCGGGTGCTGAAGCCAGGGGGGCGTTTTGTCCTCGTGGATTCGCTTCAGCGCGGCGATGAGACTGATTACGAAGGCCTCCTCGAGCTCTTCCCCCAGAGCTTCCACGAGCCGTATTATATGAGCTATATCGAGGAGGACTTCGGTGCGATCGGCGGAGCTTGCGGTCTGACGCATACGCGCGACATTAATGCTTTCATTTCCAAAGTGATGGTGTTTGATAAGCCGGGAAGCTGACGGGACCTCCA
>JBQTKC010000356.1:0-7499 GCA_052386575.1 Beijerinckiaceae bacterium | reverse complement strand
ATCCAAGGCGACGAAGAAGCCTATTATGCCGGCAAGGCTTACGACAGCAAAGCCTTGCGCGAGAAGCTCGCGACGATTTGGATTGACGACGGGATCGCCTACAAGACCAGGCGCAACAAGCCGCTTGTCAATTCGCGGAAATGGTTCAACACGACGGGAGCGTTCGCTCACGGGATTGGGACTTTTGCAAAGGTCTGGCGGGCGAACCCAAGCGGCTGGAAATAGGCGGCAAGTGAATTCGCGCGGCACCATAAGGCTTGGCCTCGGACGCGGCATGAAGAGCGAGATGGCGCTTGTCCCTGCAACCTCGATCGCGGGGCGCGCGCTTGTAACGGTCGTCGCCATCATGACATTTCTTGGCTCGCTCACCGCCGGCACGGCAATTCTGATAAGCGACGCATCGCGCGGCTGGCAGGACGAGGTCGCCCGCGAAATGACAATTCAAATCCGTCCAACGGCAGGCCGCGACCTCGACGCCGATTCAGCAAAAGCCGTCGAACTTGCCCGCGCGACGCCGGGGATTGCATCGGTCCGCGCCTATACCAAGGCGCAATCCGAGGAGCTCTTGCAGCCTTGGCTTGGTTCTGGTCTCGATCTTTCAGATTTGCCGGTACCGCGCCTCATTGTCGTCACGCTGGACAAAGTCGAACGCCTGGATATCTCGGTTTTGCGCAAAAGGCTCTCCGGCGCCATTCCGGGCACGACGATTGACGACCATCGCGTCTGGTTGGAACGTCTCGCGATCATGGCGAAGAGCGTCGTCTTCGCCGCCGCGGTGATCTTCATCCTTGTGCTTAGCGCGATGATGTTGGCTGTGGCTTTTGCGACCCAAGGCGCCATGGCGGGCAATCGCGAGATCATCGAAATATTGCATTTCGTCGGCGCCGCCGACAGTTACATTTCGCGCCAATTCCAGCGGCATTTTTTTTACCTCGGCCTGCGCGGGGGCATGATCGGCGGCGGACTCGCAATCCTCGCCTTCTTCGCGGCGGAAATCGTGGCGGCCTGGCTGCGGGCAACCCCCGGCGGCGATCAGTTGGACGCCATGTTCGGCGATTTCTCGCTCGGATGGAACATCTATGCCGCGATCGCGCTCATCGCCGCGGGCATCGCGATCGTAACCGGTCTTGTCTCGCGGGTTATCGTGTTCCGCCATTTGCGGGACTTGAGTTGAGAGGGAGGCAATCCTAATATGATCGACGCGCATGCGTACGCGGCGCGCCCAATATACTTAGCAAACTGACGCCCTGCTTTTCGCTTGGCCGGGCTCGAAGTAGGGTGGCGTAGGGGCCGCCACGGAAGCTATATCTTGCCACGACTTGCCTAAAAGTGCCGGTGGATCGGCCGGCTACCATTGCCGCGCTCACGATAGGTGGGTGTCACAACGGCGAGACCACACGGCGAGGACGATCTGATCGCGGCCATTTACGGCGCCGTTATCGACCCCTCCCACGGACGAGGCGCCGCTCCGGTAGCGCGGTGTAGACGACCCTGCTGGAACTCTTGCGGTTGCTGTCGCGTTTGCCATTTTCCCGACTGTCGGCCGTTGATTCAGACCCGTTCGCAATTTGGTTCAATGCTCAAGCTTGATGCTCTGATTTGGAGTCTCCTCTCCGCCCTTGGCATTGGCCTTTTGATCGGCACGGAACGGGAGCGCCGCAAGGGGACCGGGCCGCGGCGCTCCGCTGCTGGTTTGCGCACCTTCGCCCTAGCATCGCTCACAGGGGCGGTGAGTGTTATCGCTGGCGGCGCGCCTCTACTTGCGGTCGTCGCGACTGGAATATTTGGCCTAACTGCGCTCGCCTATTGGCGCGGGCCTAATGTTGATCCGGGTCTCACCACGGAAATCGCGCTCGTTTCAGCGGTGTTGCTCGGCGGACTTGCGGTAACCCGGCCTGAGCATGCCGCAGGCGTCGCGGTCGTCATTGCGATCATACTTAACGCTCGGGCCGCGCTCCACCGCTTCGTGCGGAGCGTGCTCAGCGACGGCGAGATCCGAGACGCCCTAATCTTCGCTGCCGCGACCTTGATCGTGCTGCCACTCCTGCCGGACCAACAGATTGGGCCATTTGCAGCTCTCAACCCTCGCGTGATCTGGACCATCGTCATTCTTGTGATGGCAATCGGCGCCCTCGGCCACATTGCGGTCCGGCTAGCCGGACCGCGTTACGGTCTTCCCGTGGCCGGACTTGCGTCCGGCTTCGTTTCCGGCACTGCTACAGTTTTGGCAATGGGGAGGCGAACCGCCGACGCATCCGATCTTTTCTGGCCTGCTTCGGCGGGCGCAGTTCTTTCCTCCATAGGGACCATCGTTCAACTCGCCGCGTTATTGGCGGCGACGAATATCGAAGTCCTGCACGCCGCCGCCATTCCGCTCTCCTTGAGTGGCGCCGCCGCGATTGTCTATGGCATTGTCTTCTCTCTTTTTGCCTTGCGCAAGAAATCAGGCACCGTGGAAGAGCGCGGCCAAGCCTTCAGCCCGTGGACGGCACTTGCCTTTGCCGCCTTGCTTTCCGTAATACTTCTTGCCTCCCAAGTCATGAACGAATGGTTTGGCGGACGCGGCGTCTCCGCGACCGCAGCGATTGCAGGGCTGGCAAGTGTTGATCCGGCAGCGATTTCGGCCGCCACACTCGTAACCGCGGGAAAGTTCGCGGCAACGGACGCGATGATACCAATATTAGTGGCGTTTTCAACGAACACGATCACCAAGGCCGTCTTATGCTTGAGTGTCGGCAGCCGTGGATATGCTTTGCGTGTGATCCCAGGATTGACCCTGGTGGCCCTGGCCGCATGGATTGGGTGGTGGTGGACAAGTTCCTGATAGACCCGTGACAGCCTGGGCGTCCAAAAAGAAACGCAGCATTTCATTTCGCTTAGCTAGCCTTGAAGAAGGGTGGCCTAGGGGCCGCCGCGTTTCCTTGGGTCGCCGCCGGCCAAACCTGGCCGCTCTAGCGGAATATTAATCTGCCGTCGTTTTCGACGTGGTTTGAGCGGTTGAGCACAACACCGAGGATCTTGGTTGATTTGAGGTCGTCTAGTGCCCGTCGAACATCGTCGACTAGGGTCTCCCCCTCTTCGATCACCAGCATCGCGCAGTCCACGAATGCGGAGACTGCGATCACGTCGTCAATTTCCGGCACCGAGGGCAAGTCGAACAACATGATCCTGTGTTCATAGCGGAGGTTGAGCTCCTCCAAGAGCCGCGACATCTTGGGCGAGGAGAGCAGCGCCGAGGCGTTGGTTATGGGCGTGCCAGCCGGAATCACGAAGAGGCGGTCTATGCCAGGGTTGAACAGAATTTCCGCGATCGGCACGTCATGGAGCAAATAATCGGCGATCCCTTGCCGCTGCTTGAACCCCAGGAGTTGGTGGAAGGACGGATTGACGAGGTCGAGTTCCACCAGCAAGACAGTGTAACTGAAATCCCGCGCCATGCTGATCGCAAGATTGATCGCGGTAAGGGTTTTGCCCGATGATCTGGCGGGGCTCGTAACAGCGACCGTCGTCCAGCCGTTCTCCTTGAGGCGGTTGATGATCTCGGTGCGCAGATGGTTGAACGCGGAAACGATTTCGCTCGGGGCCCCGGCGCCAATTACGGGTTCGCGTGCCGGCTTGCGCCGCGCGCGCTTGAACAACCTGGCGTGCCAATACCGCACCAGAAGTTGCATCGGGCCAGCCGGTGCATATGGCTCCGCAATTAGGGGTTCCCCGCTTGGCGCGTCGTCGACAGAATACGAATTTGGTGGCAACGCGGCCGAACCATCGACGTCCTTCTTCCTGAGATATGCCTCGCCCGATGTAACCAAATCACGCTCTGGGCGATGTCGCCTCCAAAACCACATGCTTCGTTCCATCCGTCGACGAACGCTCTGTTGTTGCGGCCGGCAACCGGTACCGCGGGAGCGCGGTGCGCCGCGGCCGTCCGGGGGCGCCTATTCCAACCTCGATCAAGAGCCGGCTTGAAACTCGCATCCCCGCCTCATGCCGCGCATGCTTTGAGTTCCTTGACGTCTCGAGATGGCTAAGAAACGCGGCGCGCCCCTTGGCTTATTCCCCCGCTGCCCGCTGTTCGAGCTTTTCCTTCATCTCGAGATCTTCTCCCGTCGCCTGGTCGACAAGGCGCATGGACAGGCGCACTTTTCCGCGGTCATCAAAACCCAAAAGCTTGACTTTGACCTTGTCGCCTTCCTTGACGACATCGGTGGTCTTGGCGACCCTTCCCTTGGCGAGCTGCGAAATATGGACAAGGCCATCCTTGGCGCCGAAGAAATTCACGAAGGCGCCGAAATCCACCACTTTCACGACCGTGCCGTCGTAGATCTGGCCGGCCTCTGGTTCGCTCGCAATGGACTTGATCCAATTGATCGCGGCGCGTATCGAATTGGCGTCGGAGGATGCGACCTTTACCGTGCCGTCGTCCTCGATGTTGATCTTGGCGCCGGTTTTTTCGACGATCTCGCGAATGACCTTGCCGCCGGTCCCGATCACTTCGCGGATCTTGTCGGTTGGAATCTTCAAGGTCTCGATACGCGGCGCGAATTCGCCGAGTTCGGCGCGCGCGCCGGCGAGCGCCTTGGCCATTTCGCCCAAGATATGCAGCCTGCCTTCTTTCGCCTGATCCAATGCCACCCGCATGATTTCCGCGGTGATGCCGGTGATCTTAATGTCCATTTGCAGCGACGTGATGCCTTCCCCGGTACCCGCCACCTTAAAGTCCATATCGCCGAGGTGATCCTCGTCGCCGAGAATGTCGGAGAGGACGGCAAAGCGCTCGCCCTCGAGAATGAGACCCATGGCGATGCCTGCCGTCGGCCGCTTCATGGGTACGCCCGCGTCCATCAAGGCAAGCGACGAGCCGCAGACCGTCGCCATCGAGGATGAGCCGTTCGACTCGGTGATCTCGGCCACGATCCGGACCGTATAGGGAAATTCCGCCGCCGTGGGCAGCATCGGACGGATGGCCCGCCAGGCAAGCTTGCCATGGCCGATTTCGCGGCGTCCGGGCGTGCCCAAGCGGCCGACCTCGCCGACCGAAAAAGGGGGGAAATTGTAATGCAGAAGGAAGCGCTCCTTGTAGGTGCCCTCCAAACTATCGACATATTGCTCGTCCTCCCCGGTGCCGAGCGTCGCGACAACCAGCGCCTGCGTCTCGCCGCGGGTGAAAAGCGCGGAACCATGGGTGCGCGGCAAGACACCGGTTTCCGCGACAATCGGACGAACCGTCTTCACGTCGCGCCCGTCGATTCTAATGCCGGTGTCGAGAATGTTCCGGCGGACTACCTTGGCCTGCAGATTGTGAAAGGCTTCGGCAACCTGCTCCCTGGCATACTTTTGCTCGCCATCGTCCGGCGCAAATTCCGCGAAAACCTTTGCCTTCGCCGCATCGATCGCGTCATAGCGGTCCTGTTTCGCGGTGATCTTATAGGCCTCGCCTAATTCTGCCTCGGCGATCTTTTGCACCGCTGCCTCGATTTCGCGCCCATCGCGAATGGCGAGGTCACGCGGTTGCTTGGCGGCTTTTTCGGCGAGCCTGACGATCGCGTCGATCACGGGCTGAAACCCGGCATGGCCGGCCATGACGGCCTCGAGCATGGTCGCCTCGGAAAGTTCCTTGGCTTCGGATTCAACCATCAAAACGGCTTCGCTCGTTCCCGCGACCACGAGGTCGAGCGAGGAGTTTTTCAATTCCTCCAGCGTCGGATTGACTTTCACCGCACCGTTAATGAAACCGGCCCGCGCGGCGCCGACCGGCCCCATGAACGGGACGCCCGATAAGGTCAGCGCCGCCGAGCTCGCGATTACCGCTACAATATCGGGATGGTTCTCGAGGTCATGCGAAAGCACCGTCGCGACGACTTGCGTCTCGTTGCGGTAACCGTCGGGAAACAATGGGCGGATCGGGCGGTCGATCAGGCGGGAAACGAGGGTTTCCTTTTCCGAGGGGCGGCCCTCGCGCTTGAGGTAACCGCCCGGAATGCGGCCCGCCGCGAAGGCCTTCTCTTGATAATTGACCGTCAGGGGGAAGAAATCGCCCCCTGGTTTCGCTGACTTAGCCGAGACGACGGTGGCAAGTACCGTGGTTTCGCCATAGGTCGCGACGACGGCGCCATCGGCTTGGCGGGCGATCTTGCCGGTTTCGAGCACGAGCTTGCGCCCGGCCCAATCGAGTTCTTCACGATGGATCTCAAACATGCGTTCGTCTTTCTTGGGTAAAGGCGAAGCCCAAGGCCAAAGCAAGACGGCGAGACGCTGCGCGAATTAGAACGGCAGCGCCTGGCGATCCTGCCATGAGCATGGGTCTTCACCATGGTTTGGCGCGGCGGCCCCATGCCGCCGCAGTCCGAAAATACAAGCCGTGACGCGTTTTGTCTTATATTATATCGCATTCAAAGCACGAAAAAGCCGGCTGACTTTTGCGTTTCGGGACAGGCCACAACTCCTTGATAGTGAGTACACTCCTTCCATCCGGCGAGTCCAAGTGAAGGGAAGCGCGCGTGCGTGAAACAATTGCGAAGGGCTTTTGCCGCGGACAGGACGCTCGGCGGAAACATGCGCAAAAGCGGTTCTAGCGCCGGATGCCAAGGCGCTCAATCAACGATTTGTAGCGCGGCTCGTCCTTCGCCTTGACATAGTCGAGCAGCTGCCGGCGTTGCGACACCAACTTGAGCAGACCACGGCGCGAGTGGTTGTCTTTCACATGCGTCTTGAAATGCTCGGTCAGATTGGCGATCCGCTCGGTCAAGATCGCAACCTGGACCTCGGGCGAGCCGGTATCTCCCGGCTTCAATGCATAGTCATTCACGAGCGCCTGTTTGCGCGCGGCGGTAATCGACATCGGATAACCTTCTTAAAAAAGGGAGGATAGAGTCAAGGCGCCATCCTCGCTGCCCGGCCAGGATGTCGTCCAGCGGGGTTTTTGCGGATGGATCGAAGCCGCGCCTTATACACGAAATCCGCGGCGAGGGAAGCGCAAAAACAACAGGCAAAACCGCGGTGTCTTGTGCTAGAGTTGCTTTCTGATTCAGTGGTATCAGAAAGCAACTCTAGGTTTTTGATTTTGCGCATTTTCTTAACGCGAACCGGTGTCCGCTTCGCTCGAAAATGCTCTGGCCCCGACGGCCGCGGAATCGAAA
This sequence comes from Beijerinckiaceae bacterium, assembly GCA_052386575.1. Lineage (GTDB taxonomy): Bacteria > Pseudomonadota > Alphaproteobacteria > Rhizobiales > Beijerinckiaceae > Methylocapsa. The sequence goes on along the minus strand of JBQTKC010000356.1, from coordinate 363 downwards.
CCGACGTGCTCGCTGCCCCGGCGGATCGGACAAGCGCCCGCCTCGATCGCGTCTCCCATCCATGCCGCCTTCTCCATTTTGCCGGCGAGACGGCATCCGCATCTTCCTCTTCTGTGCTGCTCTGGCTTCCCACGCGGTTCCTCTCCGGGGGAGAGACGAAATCCTGCGATCTGGCGCAAAGCCGCTTCCAGGAAGTTCTCACCGAACTTCCAGGCGGGGAAACCCCGGGTAGTGTCTCCAGGGGACCTCGAAGAATTTAAGCTTTTGATGCGGCGGAGGTGAAAGAAGGCCTGTTTGGGGAGCCGCGGCGTCGTGTTGCACCGCGAAGTTCGCCGCCTCCCCGCCGCGGCGCCCCCGTCCGGA